>DASYCL010000867.1:0-3605 GCA_036500245.1 Polyangiaceae bacterium
CGCCTTCCCCGGCCCAGCCGCCTTCGACCAAAAGGCCGTCGCCGCGCGCGACACGCTCGCTCGTATCGACGACGAGCCAAGTTTTACCCGCGCGTTGCTCGACGCCGAGGGCAACCCCCACCTCGATCCCGCGATGATCGCAAGAACGCGCTTCGACCAAGCGCTGATGGTCGATACCCGCCAAAAATCCGGGGCCCGAGCCGCGCGAATAGCTTTGAAGCGCGCGGCGTTTCAGAGCCGAATTCGAGGTGTCGCCGGCACCGAGCGCGGCGTCGACCGCGGCGCGATAGAGTCGTGTCGTCGCGGCAACATACTCGGGGCCCTTGAGTCGGCCTTCGATTTTGAACGAGCTCACGCCGAGCTCGATCAGCTTCGGAATCGCGAAGCTTGCTTCGAGATCTTGCGGCGACAGCAAATACGCGCGCTCGCCGAGTTCGCGCAGCACGCCGTCGACCACGAGCTCGTACGGTAAGCGACACGCTTGGGCGCAGGCGCCGCGATTGGCGCTACGGCCGCCGATCGCTTCACTCGTCAAACATTGGCCCGAGTAGGCGACGCACAGCGCGCCGTGCACGAAGACTTCGAGCTCCGTGCGCGTCGAGCGCGCAATGGTTTCGATCTCGGTCAAACTGAGCTCGCGCGCGAGCACGACGCGATCGGCGCCGAGCGAATCGGCGAAGGCGACCGACGCCGTATCCGTGCAGGTCATTTGCGTCGATGCGTGAATGCGCAAAGTGGGCGCGATTTGCCGCGCTAGGCGCAGCGCGCCGAGATCCTGCACGATGATCGCGTCGACTCCAGCTTCCGCCGCGACGCGCACGACATCGGACCAAGCGTCGAGCTCGGCGTCGAAAACCAGGGTATTGAGCGTCAGGTGCGCTTTGACACGGCGCGCGTGCAGCATCAGAACCAGCGAGCCAAGGCGATCGACGCTGAAGTTTCGCGCGCGCGCACGCGCATTGAACGCTTCGACGCCGAAGTAGACCGCGTCCGCGCCGGCCGCAATCGCGGCTTCGAGGGAGGCTTCATCGCCAGCGGGCGCGAGGACTTCGGGACGGAACGTGCGGTCTGACATCGCTGAAAACATAGTACTCGCGCGTCGATAGCGGCTTGGAGCTAGAAAGCCAGTTTGCTGCGCGCGCTCCGCTTAGCACGGTATCGCTAGCCTGGCTTGTATTCGCGGAAAACCCTCGTTAGGGTCACTCTCGAATGAGCGCGGAGGACTCGGAGGTTCGCGCGCTGCGCGAGAGCGAAGAACGCTTTCGCGCGCTCTCTGACGCCTCGCGAGAAGCCGTGCTGATTCACGAAAACGGCGTCGGATGCGAGGTAAATCACGCATTTACTAGCCTGCTCGGCTACGAGCGCGACGAAGTGATCGGGCAGTACGGCTCGCTCTTCATCGCGCCGGCTGAAGCGCGAAGCTCACTCCGCGGGCGGCGCGACCGACGCGCGCTCGAGCGCGACGGCCTCGAGCGCCGGCGAAAGCGTCGACCGAGCGGGCGTCTCGCTGTGATCGATGCGATTCGAATTCAGCACGTGCGGCGGCGGCGTGTGCAGATCCCAAACCAAGCCGAGCCACGAAAACAGCTTCAGCACATAGAACGTCGGATCGAACTCCCACCAGAAGAAGCCCTGATTCGTGGCGCGCTGGTAGTAGTGGTGGTTGTTGTGCCAACCCTCGCCCATCGTGATCAGCGCGAGTAGCCAATGATTGCGGCTGTTGTCCGTGGTCACGTAGCGTTGCGAGCCGAACACGTGGGTCAGCGAATTGATCGTGAACGTGCCGTGCCAGAGCAACGTGGTCGAGACGAAGAAGCCCCAAAATAAGGCCCAAGTTCCGCCGCAGAGCCACAAGCTGACGGCATACGCGATCGGCACGAGCACGTGGAAACGGTCGAGGAAACGGAGTTCTGGGAAGCGCGCCAGATCCTTTACCTTGCTCAGATCCGTTGCATCGTACTTGCTCGATACGATCCAGCCGACGTGACTCCACCAGAAGCCGTCTTGCAGTACGGAATGCACGTCCGTCGGTTGGTCCGAGTTGCGATGATGCGAGCGATGGTGCGACGCCCACCACAAGACGCCCTTCTGCACGCTGGTCATCGCCAAGATCGCGAGGACGAGTTGGAACGCGCGGCTGGTGCGAAATGTGCGATGCGAGAAATAACGGTGATAGACGCCGGTCACACCGAACATGCGCACGTAGTACAGGACCAGCGCGAGCAAGAGGCCTTTCCAAGACCAGCCGAGCCAAAAGATGCCGGCGACGGAGGCAATGTGGATCAGAAAGAACGGCAGGGATTTCAGGACCGCGATCCGGTGATCCTTCGCGGCAAGCTCGGTCGACATCGAGAGAAACGTAACCGCCCCGTCATCAGGACGCGGTCATGAGACAGTCATCTCTCGAGGGTGATTGCGCGCTTCCGACCGACGCTCCAGGCCGAGACTCGAACTCGCATTTCCTTCGAACAGGCGCCGTGTTGTTCCAAGCTGGGACGGAACGCGGCGCGCCGTCCGGCGACTGACGTTTTGCTCCCGTCGGTGCAGGCACGAGGCAAACCCTGCGAAACGCGGGCTCGCCGCGAAAACGGCCAGTTTGCTTAGCCGAATCAGCCCTGACGGCGAATTTTCGTGCTGCTACGTTCGAACGATGGTCTTGGTCGAGCGCGGCACGTGGTCGGTTCTAGCGAGATTCACCCTGTTCTGTGGCCTGGCGCTCAGCGCGTTCGCCTGCGGCGCGAACGACGGTGGAGCTGCGGGGACAAGCGCCGGCAGCGGAAATCGCGCTGGGTCTGGCGGCAGCGCGAACCAAGCAGGCGGAACGGCCGCCGGCTCGAGCAACGCGAACGCCGGAACGAACGCGGGCGGAGCCGCGAGCGGCGGGTCGGCCGGCTCGAGTCAAAGCGGGGGTTCGGGCGGCAGCGCTGGCGCTGCGACGAACGCTGGGGCTGGCGGCGCGGCCGGTGGCGCCGCGGGCTCGAGCGGAGGCGGCGGCTCGGACGGCATGCCGGTGGCGTGCACACCCGGTATGGGCACTGAGCCTGTCGGGCAGAGTTCCGAGCTCGATCACGCGACTTGCCTCACTTGGACCAAAACCAAGTCGGCCATGACGCTCACGAACAAGCAAGCGGACGCGTACTGCGCCAACCTCGACCAAGACGGCATCAGCGATTGGCGCGTGCCGGCGCCCGAGGAGCTCGTGACTTGGCCCGGGCTCGCGACCGCGGACACCGCGTACATCACGAACCCGATTTACATCCCGACCGGCTCGACCGTGATGGATGGTTGCACTGGCAACAGTCACTCCTGCAACATCGCTGAATATAGCGACAACAACCTGACCTGCGCGTGGCAAGGCGTCGGCTTCGCCGGTTGGGTTACGTGCGTATCGGGCACGGCGGCCGCGGGCACGACCAAGCCGGCGTTCTCCGCCGCGAACTGCGCGCCGTGCAACAGCGAGCTTGCGACCTTCCAACAGACGGACTGCTCGGCGTACGCGAATTGAGTTCGACGGAGCCGTGCTACACGCCGCGCGCCGCGCTCGACAGCGACGCGCCGTTCGACGCGATGACTTCTTTGTACCACCGCGCGGAATCCTTCAGCGT
>DASYCL010000868.1:0-7886 GCA_036500245.1 Polyangiaceae bacterium
TCTTGCCGCCCTCGGGCGCGTTCACCGTCTCCGACTACTTCGCTGCAAGTGGCGACATGGCGGACGGCAACGGCATGAGCGCGCCCGGCATGATTCAAACGAGCGAATATACGACGACCATGTGCGGGGACAAGGCGCGCATGAGCGGCGCTCGCGGTCACTGCTACGTGTTTGACTATGTGCCCGGACCGAACCTGTTCGCGGGCGTGTACTTCCAATATCCGGCCAACAACTGGGGCGCAAAGGCCGGTCTGCCCGTGCACGCGGACAAGTTCACCAAGGTCTCGTTCCAATACGCGGTCAGCAACGTCGATACGAACGGCACGACGGTGAAGTTCGAAGCCGGCGGCATCGGTTATCCGATGCACACCGATGCAGACATCGCCGCAGGCATCACCAACAGCGACCAATTCGACGGCACCGAGATACCGCAAACGCCGACCGACGACTGGCAGCAGGACCACGTCACGGTCCCGCCGGCGGAGATCACAGGCGTGACCGACATCATCGGCGCGCTCGCCTGGTACGTCTCCTATCCCCAAGGCGCCGACTACAACACGCTCCAGCCGACTACCGTCTACCTCGACGATATCGTCTACGAGCAGTGACGTAGTTCGCGTCGCAGCTAGACGCGATCTACGCCTGGACTCTACTCGCTGCCTGCGCTCGCCGCTCGCTTGCCGTCGTGTATCTTCGCATGAAAACTCGCGCTGTCGTTTTGTTGTCCACGCTGCTCGCCACGCTGTCGTTCGCGCCGCGCGCGCATGCGGCAAACGTCGATGGGCCCGAGATCAACCCATTCGCGTGTCAAGGCGATGCCGAGGCCGTCGAAGACGATCGTTCGGTCTCGCAGATGGTCGACGAGCTCAATAAGAAGCTCGACCCGCCGGTCGAACCAGGCGATCCCGCGACCGTGCGCGCGAACAAGTATTGCGTGATCGCGCAGCTCAAGACCCGCGTCGGGCAGAGCGACGCGATCGATTGGTACAAAAAAGCGATCGAGACCAATCCCGACGAGCCCGGCTACGACATGTTCGCCGGCAAGTATTACGCGGGCGCGCGTGGCGCCAAAGGCCAAGTGCTCGAGACGGCCGAAACTTACCTCTATCGCGCGCTGGAAAAACTCGACCGCCTGAAGGCCGAACACCGCTATCGCGACTATCACGCCATCGTCGAAGACCACGTGCGGAAACAACTGCTCGTGCTCTACCAACAGGATGGTTTGCCGCTCTTGCCGTGGAAAGCGTACAAGCAACATCCGAGCGGCTTGAACGCGCCCGGTGTCGCGGTGAGCGAACAATTCCGAATCAGCCACGACACGCGCGCTGCGCTCGGCGCGAACGACACCGGTGGGTTCACCGCAGAAGCGGGGCTCTTCAAAGTGCGCACGGGTCGCAACCCGAGCGCGCGAAATGAATACGACATTGCGCGCCAGCCACTGCGGCTCGGCAGCGACACTCAGGTGAATCTGCGACAAACCGACATCGGTGAGGTGTCGTTCCTATACAGCTGGGAGCGCGACTACAAGGCCGCGATCACCGCGTTCGCCAATCCCGAAGGGCTCAATGACATCAAGGTGAACATCGCGGGTGTCGAGTACAAGCGCGTGATTCCGCTCTACCCCGCGTTCGACTTCATGCTCGACGCCAAGGTCACCGAAGTGCACCGCACCGGCGTCGTCGAGGATCTAGCGGATTGCGAACAGGATTTTCCGGTCTACGAGTTTCATCCCGCCCTCTCTCGTTTCATCAGTTCGGACAAGCTGACACTCTCGGGCACGTACGTATTCATGGACATCCCAGACGTGACTTGTGGCACGTACGCGCAAGCCCAAGAGTACCTACGCCGTCGCGGTCGCCAAATCACTGCCGTGAACCTCGAATACGCAATCTATTCGCCTTTGCTCCTGCCATCTCTGGGCTTGGGTTCGCTTCGGCCTTACCGCACGCCTACGCGCGGGCTCTACCTCAATGCCGGATACGTGAATGACAACGAAGTCTTCGGCGACGTGCGCGTGCTCAACAATACCGTCTTCGGTGGCGCAAGGCTCGAAGGGCCCGGGCCGTACGATCTCGGCTTTACCGAGATTTTGAACATGGCGAGCGGCACGCAGGTTGTGAGCAGCGGCATGGAAGATCCGAACGCCGACATCAGCGGCACGATCTTGCGCTCGACCGTGACGGTCAGCCGCCGTTTGATCAACCCGGATGAAACGCCCGGCGTACCGAATTCATGGGGTCCGTTCGCATCGCACTCACTCAACTGGGTATTCCCGCTGAGCTACGACGCAGTGCTCTCGAGCTACAAGCGATTCGAGAATTTCCGCGCCGGCACGCAACTCTGGTGGCAAGTGTTCGGCACCGGGCTCGGCGGCGCGACCTTCCTCACCACGGTCGGCTATGACTACGAATATTTTTATCACCTCAACAAGCACACGCATAACGTGTTCTTGACCGCGCGACTCGGCTGGAGGGATCTGTGATGGGCAAGCAAAGCTTGCGCTCGTTGCTCGCGCTGTGCGGGCTCGGTATTGCGGCATCCTGTGCGCCCGGTCACCTCGATCCGCGCACTCCACCCGCGCCATTGCCGGTGACGATCGCGCAAAAAATCGGGCCCGGCTACTACTTGACCGAGCCGCCAAAAGGCCTCGATTTGCCGGGAAATCAGCAAAAAGAACCGGTGCTACCGAAGGTCACCGCGGACTTCAAAGGGCCACCCACGAGCAACGACTGGTGGTCCTCCCTGATTTGGCAAAACGACAGCAAGGGCACCAATCCCTACTCGGAATTGATGTACGCGCACCCGCTCACGTTCCGCGCCGAAGCCGGCGGCCTCGGTCTCGGTTATCCGACGAAGCCAGAAGTGAGCTCGTACCAATACATGTACTGGTACACCAAAGACGTTCTGGTCGGGCTCGATGGACTCGACGCTCCGTCCACGCGTGTCGCCGGTTACTCGGACTGGGCGGTCACCGCGTCTTGGCGCAGCGGCGGCGACGAGCTCCGCGCGACGATCGGGCATGGTTTACCGTTCGTGTACCTCACGCGCACCGGCAACGCGGCTGCGGTGATCGCGCCGCAACACGAAACATACAAGCACGAGCCGCTCAGCGTGAAGGTTTGGCACGAAGGTGGCGACTTCGTCGGCTTCAGCGTCGAGGATCGGAACTATGCGGCGTTTGCGCCGAGTGGCGCCGAATGGAAAGCATCCGGCGATCGATTCGTCTCGGATTTGGCTGGAAAAGACTATTTTTCGCTCGCGGTTTTGCCAGACCAAGATCCGGCCACGGTCGAGCTATTTCGCACGCATGCCTACGCCTTCGTGACCGACACCAAAGTGAGCTGGAACTACGACGCGAAGAGTGCGTCCCTGCACACGACGTTCAACGTCACGACCGAGCTCAAAGATCCGGGCCACGATCACGTGAACGAGCCGCTGATGGCGCTCTATCGCCACCAATGGTTGAACACGAAGACGCCGCTCACCGACAAATCCTACGTTTCACCGCGCGGCGAAATGAAGCTACTCAAAGGCTCGAGCTTCGAGACCGAAATGCGCTTCAACGGCGTGCTCCCGATGCTGCCGAACGTCGCTGACAACGACAAAGGCGATCTCGAATTTTTCGTGAAGCGGGTTTACTATCAAGACGATCTGTTTCCGCCTGGCCTCGGCGACAAGCCGGAGCGCGACTCCTACTGGGTCGGCAAGTCCCTCCTCAAAGTCGCGAACGTGCTGCAGATTGCCGACCAAATCGGCTACTCGAGCGCCAAAGACCATTTGCTCCAAGCCCTGAAAAATCAGCTCGAAGATTGGTTCGACGGGCGCGAACCGAGCGCGTTTTACTACGACAAGAACTGGCACACGTTGATCGGCTTGCCCTCGGGCTTCTTCTCGAGTCTGCAGCTCAACGATCATCACTTTCACTACGGCTACTTCACGTTCGCGGCCGCGATCGTCGCGAAATACGATCCTGCGTGGGCTAAGCGCTGGGCGCCGAACGTCGAGCTCTTGATCAAAGATGCCGCCAATTGGCAGCGCGAAGATCAACGCTTCCCGTTCCTTCGATACATGGACGCTTACGCCGGTCACTCATGGGCCAACGGTCCCGCGCAGTTCGACGAAGGCAACAACGAAGAGTCGTCCTCTGAAGACGTCAATTTCTCCGCCGGCGCGATCCTGTGGGGCGCGACGACGGGCAACGATGCGATCCGCGATCTCGGCATTTTCCTCTACACGCAGCAAGTCTCCGCGATCGAGCAATATTGGTGGGATATCGACCAAAAAGTGTTCCCGAAAGGCTTCGACCACACGGCTGTGGCGATGGTTTGGGGCGCGGGCGGCCGCTACAACACATGGTGGTCCCCTGATCCGATTTTCATCCACGGCATCAACTTCACGCCCGCGAGTGGCGGCTCGCTCTACATGGGCCGGCACCCGGAGTACATCGAGCGCGCGTGGGCCGACATCGTGAAGAAGAACCGCGGCGAACCCCTCACCTGGCGCGACATCATGTGGATGTACCTCGCGCTCGCCGAACCCGATCACGCCCTATCGCTGTACGAAAAAGATCGCTACTTCAAGCCCGAGTTCGGCAATTCGGTGGCCATGACATACCATTGGATTTCGAACCTAGCCGCGCTCGGCCAGCTCGACACGAAAACGACGGCGGACACGCCGACCTACGCCGTGTTCGACAAAGCCGGCAAACGCACCCACATCGCCTTCAACCCGACCGCGAAACCGCTCGCGGTCACCTTCTCGGACGGCGCGACGCTCACCGTGCAACCGCGTGAAACCGGCGTCGTTTCGGCGAAATAACGAGATCCGGAGCGCGTGCATGGGACATCCAAGGAGCGAGACATGAATCGCTCGTTTCAGGGATGGTTACTAACAGCCGCGTGCGCACTTTGTGCCGGCTGCAGTCAGCCGCCGCCGCAGGACACCGGTGACGACTGGGTTGGCCCGCAAGGTACCTGGCAACAAGTCTTCTTCGATGATTTTACGGGGCCTGCCGGCAGCGCGCCCGACGCGATGACTTGGAACGAAGAGGTGAACGGCAAGCCAGACAACGGCGAAGAGGAGTACTACACGAACCGCCCGCAAAACGTCGCGCTCGACGGCAACGGCAACCTGGTCGTCACTGCGCTTCAAGAGCACTACGCCTACTCGGCCGGCCTCGTCAGCAACCAGCCTTACACCTCGGGCCGCATCAACACCCAAGGCCACCTCGAACCCACGTACGGCCGGATCGAAGCGCGCATCAAATTGCCAAAAGGCAAAGGCATGTGGCCCGCGTTCTGGCTGCTCGGCAACAACATCGGGGACGTTGGCTGGCCCAGATGCGGCGAAATCGACATCCTCGAGCTCGCCGGCAGCGAACCGAACGAAATCAAAGGCAGCATGCACGGTCCCGACTACTCGGGCACTGCCGCGTTCACCGAGAGCTACTCGCTCGACTCCGGCACCTTCAACGACGATTTCCACGTCTTCGCGCTCGAGTGGACCGCGGATGGCGTGCTCTGGAAAGTCGACGAAAACATCTACCATACGCGCACCAAAACCGGCGTCGAGAGTTACGGTTACACCTGGGTTTTCGATCACCCGTTTTACGTGCTCCTGAACCTCGCAGTCGGCGGCAACTTCGACGGCGACCCGGACTCATCGACCCAATTTCCGAACACCATGCTCGTCGACTACGTCAAAGTCTCGACGCTCGTCCCGAATTGATTTTTGGTGATGGTCACGCGGCGCCCGAAGGTCGTCAGAGCCTTCGGCGTCGTGTTTCGGCTTTCGAGAAAAGCTTAGTCGGCCTTGGTCGCCACCATCACGTCGCGCACGATCGCGTGATCCACCTCGTGCTCGAAGCCGAGGTACGGCGCGGACGTCCGCGGCAAAAACCCATTTTCCGTGAGTAACTTCGCGAGCGCATCGCGCCGCAGAACCCGCGTATTCCAGGCGATACCGAGCGCGCCGCCCGCTCGCAGCATGTCGATCCAGCCGGCAGCGCGCGCGCAAAGAGCTCGCTCGGCGCGCGCGCGAGCCGCTCTTCGCCATGGCTGGCGTGCTGCACGCCATACGAGGCGTCCGTCACGATCAACCGCGTGGCAACACTTCCGCGCAGCGCGTGGTATCCGCATTCACGAACGAAAGCACCAGCGTCTGACCGGCTTTGGCCGAGCTCGGCGATCGTCAGCCTCACCGCGGTCGCGCCGTAGACTCGATTGTGCGAGGGCGCGATCAGGAGCGCGTAGCACGTGAGGCCCATTTCGCGGCGAAATGAGCCCGTCTACGCGGAGTCGTCAAGGGCGCTTCATTTGACCGGTTTGCTCGGCTGGCACTCGCCGTCCACGCAAGCTTCGTCCGAGCCGCAATCATCGCTCATATCGACGTCAACGCGGCACGGGATCTTTTCGGTCCAATACGCCAAGTGGTTCTTCTGACCAAAGTTCTGAAACGGCAACCACACCGGCGCGCCCGACGGATCGTCCGGCAAAGCGTCGAGATCGAGCACGGAGAGCCAAAGTTGCGCCGGGCTATTGTCCGGTACTTTGACTCCGTACGGCAGCTTGCTGTTGAAGGTAATGAACAACTGATTGTGCCCATTCGTCGGTAGCGGTGCGAACTTCGGTAGCGTCGAGGTCGCGCCGACCGCTTGTGTGGCGCGATTCAGATCGTAGACGCGGCCATCCGGAAAGTGTGCCAGCCTGAGGCGCGAATACGGTTGATCGTAGCTGCGATTGGGCGGGCAACAGCAAGGCACTGTCGCGTCGGCGCACGCGCTCGAGTTTGCGGGGCTGCACACGCAGCCTGCGCAGTTCGCGAGACTCGGGTCACCCTCCGGCTTGCAGCGACTTATGTCGAGCGCGCGCGGCGCTGACACGAACACAATCCAGTTACCGTCCGGCGACCAGCTCGGGTAATAGTGAAATTCTTGCTCCGTCATCGGCACGAGCACCTTGGCTGGCGCGAACGTATTCGTAGTCGAATCGAAGTCGAGAGTCGCGATCGAGCCAGTCTGGACGGCCCAAGGCGAATCCGGATGGTCCGAAAGTGTAACGACCACGTGCGTGCCATCCCGCGAAAAATCCGGAAAGTAGCCCTGCCCTTCGTCGCCGAGATCGGTGGAAGGAATCTTGGTGTCGGTGCCATTGCCATCGACCGTGCGCAGATGAAGCTCGTTGTTGTAACCAATCAGGGCCAGCGTGCCGTCGTAACTGAGCCCGATCATCGCGCTATTGTTCGGTGCCGGCTGCACGATGGACGCGTCGTTCGGCGCCTCGGTTTTCTTCGCGACGAAGGTGCCGGCGGAGACGCCCTGCCCCGTGATCGATGGATCCAGCGAATCCGTTGCGGTAAACGCGATCTTTTGGCCGTTCCCACTTACCGCGTGGCAGCCCTCGCACTGGTTCGGATTTGCGGCGCTATTCGGCACGATGAACGGTGCTGCCGTGCGCGCACCGATTTTGAGCCGATACGTCGTGCCCTCATCCGGACTACCCGGCGCCGCCCCCGGCGGGTGCGCTGACCAATAGTAGAGACCACCCGTCACGTCCGCGTAGGTCACGCGCAGCCGAATCGGCTCGGATACCGAAATCGGGCCGCCTTGACCGTCGCTCGCCGCAACTGTCAAAACCGCGCCCGAACCCTGCAGCGGCACGAGCACATTGTAGTACCATTCGCTGCTCGGCACGCTGTAGTGGCAGCCGTCGTTGACTTCGAAGCACTCGGTGTAGAAGTCGTAGCGGCCGTACGGCAGACTGAGGCTCTCGAAGCTGATGCGAAATATTTTTTGGCTTTCGTCGCGGCGGTGCCACTGAATGTCGAGATCGTAGATGTTGCTCGGCTCGGTCGTGAGATCGAGCGGATAAGCGATCACCGGCGCCTTG
>DASYCL010000869.1:0-4178 GCA_036500245.1 Polyangiaceae bacterium
TCTGCGTTGCTCGAGGATGTGCGCGACCCAACCCGCGGTGCGACCGAGCGCGAAGATCGTCGCTGCGGTGCCGCGCGGGAGCTCGAGGCAATAGCACAGCGCGACGAGTCCGCCGTCGAGCGTGACCGCGGGATGGCCACCCGCGCTCATGGCTTCGATCAGCGCGAGCGCGACGCGTGCGGCTTCGCTTCTGGCACCTTGGCGCTGTGCGAGCTCGAACAAAAGCGCGCCGCGCGGATCGCCTTCGGGATAGAGCGGGTGACCGAAGCCGGGGATTTGTTCGCCCCGCGCGAGCCGCTCGCGCACCGCGTGTGCCGCGCGCTGTTTCGTGCCGATCAGGTCGATCAGCGCTTCGACGCGGTCGCACATGCCGCCATGCGCGCCGCCGGTCAGCGTGTTCACGGCCGCGCCGAGGCAGGCGTACAAATCCGCGCCGGTCGAGGCGGCGATGCGCGCGGCAAAGGTCGAAGCGTTCAATTCGTGTTCCGCCGAAAGCACGAGCGCACGATCGACGCCGAGTAGATTCGCGCGCGTCGGCGCGCAGCCGAGCGCGCTGAGCAAGATCGCGGCGATGCTCTGCTCGGTTGATATTTTAGCGCTGCGCGGCGCGCATGCCGTGGCGAGCATGCGCGTGACGGCTCGCGCGCGTGTGTGCTCCGCCGCGTCGGATGCGCCGTGGCGATCGGCGTCGCTGAGCGCGAGTGCGGCCAAAATCAGCGACATCTTTGCGAGCGTGTCTTTGCTTTTGAGGAACGGCCCGAGCCGACGATGGTCGAATGTCAAGCGCCGCGCAGGGAGGTTCGCCGCGTGCTCCGCGTCGGGCAAGGTACCCCCCCAAAGCAATTCGGCGACGCGTTCGAATCCGACGTCGCTTTGACAGAGCTCGAGCGCCGAGTGACCGCGATAGAAAAGCTTGCCGTCGCTCACGTGCGAGATGCGCGTCTCGAGCACGGGTTCACCGAAGCGCAACGCGCTCGCGGCGACCGCGCCGTGACCCGAGCGCGCGGCGTGGCGTGCGCGCAACCGCTCGACGTCATCAGCGGCGTAAACGCGACCGCGTTGCGCTTCGCTCGCAACGCTCGCGATGAGACCGCGGCTCGCGTACGCATAGAGTGTCGCGAGCTTGACGCCGAGCCGTTCGCTCGCTTCACGCGAGCTCAACCAATCCTTCGCCTTCCTGGGCATCGGTCGATCGTGCGCTCCTTATATTGATTGTCGAATCAACGTTGATCACGCTTCGTTGTGGCCTCAGTATTTGACTCGAAGTGGCGCGCTGGCGGGCGCTATTCGGAAGGATTTTATCCATGGAAAACAACGCATTGGCCTTTGCACGGGCGACCGGCAAAGCTTCCGGGCTCGAAGGCGTGGTCGTCGCGGAGACGCGCCTGAGTCACGTGGACGGCGAGCGCGGAGAGCTCGTGATCGCCGGCACGCGCGCCGAAGCGCTGGCGGAAAATAGCGTGTTCGAAAGCGTCGCGGCAAGCCTGCTCGAGCTCGCCACGGGCAGCGCGCCGCCGAATCTCATCGCCGAGCTCTCGCGCGCGCGTGGCGCGGCCTTCGCTCACGTGCCCGCACTCCGCGACTCGCTCGCCGCGCCGGACGCGATGGATGCATTGCTTGCCGCGACCACACAAGCGCGCTCGGGTCGAGACCCAATCAGCGTACTTGGTGCGCTGCCGGTGTACGTCGCGGCCGGCGAACGCTTGCGCCAAGGATTGCTGCCGATTGCTCCGGATCCAGCGCTGCGGCACGCCGAAGATTTCTTGAACATGCTCGGACTGGCTCGGGACGCGCCACGGGCGCGCGCGCTCGATGCGTACTGGGTCACGGTCTCCGATCACAGCTTGAACGCATCCACGTTTGCGGCGCGTGTCGTGGCTTCGACGGGCTCGGACGTTGTGTCGAGCATTGCTGCGGCGCTCGGTGCGCTCAAAGGTCCGCTGCACGGTGGCGCGCCCGGTCCCGTGCTCGACATGCTCGACGCGACGCGCGACATCGATCCGAGAATTTGGCTCGAATCCGAGCTCCGCGCGGGCCGGCGCATCATGGGCATGGGCCATCGCATCTATCGCGTGCGCGATCCGCGCGCGTTCGTCTTCGAGCGCGCATTGACTCGGCTCGAGCGCGAGCTCGCGTCGGAGCACGCCGCATCGTCTCGCGCGATTGTGCAGCGCTCGAGTCACGCGCGGCGCGTCGAGGAAGCTGCCGAGGCGCTGCTCGCCGAGCGTCACCCGGAGCGTCCGCTGCGCGCGAACGTCGAGTTTTATACCGCGCTCTTGCTCGAGGCGCTCGCTATCCCGCGTACGCTGTTCACGGCGGTGTTCGCGATCGGTCGCTGTGCCGGCTGGCTCGCGCACATCGAAGAGCAACGCCGCACCGGCAAATTGATTCGGCCGGCGGCGCGTTACGTCGGGCCGCTGCCGGCCTGAGGCGCCCACGCTTTCCGGCATTTTCAAGGCTTCGGCTTGCGTGCTCGCGCGGAGGGCGAGCAAGCTGGGCTAATGTTGAAGTCAGCGGAGCTCGGCCGCGCGCTGAGCAAGGGGGACTACGACGCGACGGTCGTCGATCTTCGGACCTCGTTGTTGAAAGCGCAGGCCGAGCTCGAACGGGCAAAATTCCCGGTGATCGTGCTCATCAACGGCGCGGACGGCGCGGGCAAGAGCGAAACGTTGAACACGCTGCACGAATGGTTCGACGCGCGCTACCTGCGTAGCGAAGCCTACGAAGCACCGAGCGAGGATGAGCGCGAGCGCCCTGAGTTCTGGCGTTATTGGCTGTGGCTGCCGCGAGCGGGTCGGATCGGCATTTTCCTCGGCTCTTGGTACACGCAGCCAATTCTCGATTACGTGCGCGGCGCCGGCAAAGCGCGGAAATTCGAGCAATCCGTCGCGCGCATCAACGCCTTCGAGCGCACGCTCGCGGACGACGGCGCGCTCTTCATCAAGCTTTGGTTTCACGTCAGCAAAAAGGTGCAAAAGAAAAGACTCGAGGCTGCTGAGCACGCCAGAGCAACTTCGCCGCTTCCAGGAACGCGAGCGCGAACCTTGGAAGCAGCACAAAATCACGGCCGAAGACTACCGCAATCGGCAAAAAACCAACCAGTACGAGACCGCCGCGAGCGAGATGATAGCGCGCAACAGCACCGAGTACGCGCCCTTCACCTTGGTCGAGGCCGAAGACAAACGTTACGCGCGGATCAAAGTGATCGAAGCCGTGTGCAAGCGGCTCGAGCACGAGCTCGGCTAGGCCTCAACGCGGCCGCGCTCAGTCCAAGCCGAGCGCGCGCCGCCAATCGGGCGTCGGCTCGATCAGCTTGCGCGTCTTCGTGTCCCACTGTCCGATCACGAATTTCCCTTCGCAGCACACGCGATCCTGATCGTCGAGCAAGAGCTGCGTCATGTGGCCGATCTTGCCTTCGTAACTGTCGATGTTGCTGCGGATGCGCACGTGTTGCCGATTCGTGACTTCGCGCAAGAACTTCAGCGAGACCTCGAGCACCACCGGGCCTGTGCCGGTCGCGCGAATGTGATCGAGCCCAAAGCCTGAGTCCGTGATCAAATCCCAGCGCGCTTGCTCGAAAAGCTCCAAATACCGCGCGTTGTTCACGTGCCCGAACGTATCGAGATGCTGTTCACGAATCACGATCGCCTGCTCGAAAACCCGATGCGCCATGCTTCAATCCTGGGCCAAGCGAGCCACGCTGCCAACCCGCACTCGCCGTTCATAAACTCGAATTTCTGGGATTGCCCGATCGGGGCTTACGGCGGCAGATGCGAACGGTGACTTGACGGCGCGAATCGATGCGCTGGCGCCAACGCGTCGAGGCGGTGCTCGTCGGATCGGAGCTGACGTTCACGCATTGGCTCGCACTGCACTCGGCGCGTGAGCTGATTCGCAGAACCGGTGACGTGATCAATCAGAACGACATCGCCGTGGAGAGCGGCTTCGTCGACGGACACGTGAATCAGCGCGGCGGAAACCGTTAGATCGAGACCGTGTATTGCGGAAATGTCGCGCGCGTGGGCACATTTTTATGGGCGAAAAAACGGAACTGTCACGAACTAGTGACCATGTCGGGAGCGCTCGAGTGCGCTAGTTTGAACGACGAGGGCCGGGCACTTTGCCGCGCTCGCGGGCGCGCACGGGGCGCGCCTCGCGTTACCCATTCAAGTTAGGAG
>DASYCL010000870.1:0-17438 GCA_036500245.1 Polyangiaceae bacterium
GCTCGGCATCACGGGTTCGACCGCGTTCATGGTCGGAGCCGTGCTGACCCTCGTCGGTGCGCTCGAGGATATTTGCATCCAAGCCGACGAGAACGCGGCCCCGTGCCCCTCGTCTCCGCTCCTCTACTACGGACTTGCGACGGTGGGCGCCGGCGCGGCGCTCGCTGTTCCCGGCTTCCTGATGTTCGGTACGAACCTCACTCGCTTCCACTACGATGGCGCGCCACCAATCAGCGCGCGCGTCGGCCCGGTGCCGTTGCCCCATGGCGGGTTCGGGCTCGGGGCGACGCTTTCGTTTTGAGTGCAGCGGGTCGCGCCCTTGACTATCGCTCGAACGCATTCATAAGCAAATTCATGGGCGGATCGGCTCTTTGTTTGGGGGCACCTTGGGCAGCGTGCATCGTCAGCGTGGGGACGCTGCTCGTCGCGGGGCGAGCCAGCGCGCAAAGCGAGCCAGTCACGAGCGCAGAGTCCGCACAGCCACTGCCGGAAACCGCGCCCGCGCCTGGGCGCCTCGGCGTTCGTCCAGCTCGCGTCACCTTGCGCATCAAAGGGCGCTCATTCGTCGTGTTCGACGGAGCACGAACGCGCATCGCCGAGTGCGACGAAGCGTGCGAATTCGAGGCTTGGCCGACCGATTACTACGTGCAATTGCAAAGGGACGAGCGGCATGAAGAGACGGGCAGGTGGGTTCGCTTCGCCCAACCCGGCAACTACACACTCCTGCTCGGAGACGAGAGCAAGCAAAACGTCGGCCTCGCCATCGGCGCGATTGGCGGAACGGTAACTGTCGTGGGTCTGCTCGCGATCTTCGCCGGCATGCTTTCGGACGACAACTGCGGCAGTTCCGACAACGCCGGAGGATCGAACTCGTGTCGAACTTCTCCGGCCGAATACGGCGGTATCATCGCCGCGGGTGTCGGCGCGCTGGGCATGGGCATCGGCTTCGGCATGTACGCGACGAACAAGACGCACATCGATTACAGCGCACAGCCGCCGATCAGTGCGCGCGTCGGCCCGGTGCCACTGCCGCACGGCGGACTCGGACTCGGGGCGACGATTTCGTTTTGAGGGCGCAGGGCTGAAAAGCCGCGGCGCGACGCCGAAGGCTGGGCCGCTCTTCGACGTCGCGCGTGACCATCAAAACCAAAAAATAAAAACGGGGTAGTTCCTTTACTGCGAGGCGATCGTGACCTTGAGCACGGCGTTCACCGCGGGGTAGCTGAAGCCGTCGTTGACGGCGCTGAGCAATTGCACTTTGCCTTCGCCGGGGTCGCCGGTGTTCGGCGCGAGTTGGTTGGTGACGGTGTTCGGGCCGATGCCCGGCTCTTCGTTGGCTTCGGTGCCGGCGTCCCACAGTGAAACTTGAGCCGTGATGTCGCCGCTGATTGCTTTGCCCCCAGCGTCGAAGAGCGCGATGCCCGTGTCTTCTGGGCCGAAGAAGACGTCGTTCGTGGCGGCGAGCATGGTCGCGAAGGAGAGCGAATCGCCCGGGTTTGCGCGGAACGAGAATTGATACTTCGAGCCTGGCAGAATCGGGCTGGCTGCGGCTGCGCCGACTGGCGTGTTGAAGACTGCGCCCGCAACCTCGCCGTCGAGCATCGCGATTTTGGCGCCGAGATTGCTGGGATCGCCGTCTTCAGCGATGGCTTCGAGTCCGTCGCCGTAGTCTTTCATGCCAGTCGTGAAGAGCGGCTTCGAGCCCGCGTTGTGGACGACCCAAACGCCGGGCGACGCGGGATACGTGATGCCCGAATTGGCCATCACGAATGTGCCGAGCGTCGCGGGATTGCCGTCTTCGGCGATGTGCTCGAGGCCTTTGCCGCGATCGGGCATGCCGACGGTGAAGAGCGGATCGCTGCCGTTGTGAATCACCCACACGCCGGGCGAGATGGGCGCGGGGAAATTGCCGCCGGTCGTTTTCAGCACGTCGGCCGCGGAGACGTCTTTGATCGTGACGGTAAAGTGAGTGCCCGTCGTGTGTGCGACCATGACTTGAATCACGTCTGCGACTGCGGGGTAAGTGAAGGCCACGCCGTCGGTGGCGTTCGCGATATCGACCACGTTGCCGTGCTCGTCCACGCCGGTGTTCGGCGCGGTCTGTTTGCCGACTGTGTTTGGGCCGATCGCCGGTTCTTCGTTGACCTCGGTGCCCGCGTCCCACAAGTGAATTTGCGAAGTGACGTCTGCAGTGATTGGATTGCCCTGCGCGTCGTATAGCGCGATGCCGTCGCCGTTTGGGCCGTAAAATAGGTCGTTCGTGGCGGCGAGCATGGTCGCGAACGAGAGCTTCTGCTTCCTGCCCGCGTCGATCGTGAATTGATACATCTTGCCCGACGTGGCCGGTCCCGCTGTCGTGTCGCCGACGGGCGTATCGAACACGCCCGAACTCGTATAGAGCTCTGCGGTCGCGACGTTCTCGAGCGTGACCGTGAACATCGTGCCGCTCGCGCCGGCTTCGCCGCCTTCGTTGCCCGCGCCGGCACTCGTTCCGCCCGCGCTCGTTCCGCCTGCGTTCGTCCCACCCGAATGCGTGCCCGCGGATCCGCCGGCTGAAGTGCCACCCGTTGACGAACCACTGCTGCCGCCGGACGAGCTGCCGCCGCCTTTGCCTGCGGACGAACTGCCGGCTGTGGTGCCCATGCTGCCACTATCGTCGTCACTGCTGCATGCGCTGACGCATGCCGCGACGCCCATGAGCGTCACGGCGGTGAATTGAATGAGAGAAATTTTCTTCATCACACTGTTCCTTGAGCAAAGCGCAGCCACCGAACTTCGCCGTGCATCTGGCGAAGCCCGTCGGCCCATTCATCGGCCGCGCGAAGGCGAGCCTTAGGTTTGGTGTGTATGCGGACCGCGCACTTTGGTTACCAGGGGAGCGGCGTGAATTGGTGAGTGAAGAGAGATTTTGTGAGGCCGTGCTGAGAGGCGTTTTTGCCGCGTAAACTCGGGACGTAGCGGGATGTGGTTACGTCGTGGGCACTCGGATCACCTATCGTTCGCGTCGATCACTGGCGCCAGATGGACTCGGCCCATCGCGAAGTCCGCCTAACGTATCGGCGTTCAGCAGCCGTCAGCTGCAACGCCTTGTTGTGCAGCCAAAGTTGCGCCACACATTGTCATGTGTAACTATTCACACATGGCGACGAATCTTGCGATCGACGATCGCCTGCTAGAAGAAGCGCGTCGGGTTGGCGGTCTGAAAACAAAGAAAGCGACGGTGACTGAAGCGCTCACTGAATACATTCAGCGACGCAAGCAGCAGCGGATCGTGGGTCTGTTCGGGAAGATCGACTTGGACGCGAAGTATGATTACAAGGCGCAGCGGCGGCGCCGATGAACGTGCTCGTGGATACGTCGGTGTGGTCACTGGCACTTCGTCGGCGATCTCCGCGTGGGAGCGATGCCGAGCGAGAACTGATCGAATTGATAGGAGAAGGTCGAGTACTCATGCTTGGCGCAATCAGGCAGGAGTTGCTGTCTGGGATCCGGGTCAGCGAGCAGTTCAAGAAGCTTCGCGACAGTTTACGGTCATTCCCGGATGAACCGCTCACGTCAGAGGACTACGAGGATGCTGCAAGCTGCTTCAACCACTGTCGGTCAAAAGGCGTGCAGGGCTCAAACACCGACTTCCTCATGTGCGCAGTGGCTTTACGAAGGAATGTGCCGATCCTGACGACCGACGATGACTTCACTGGGTTCGCAAAGCATTTGCAAATCGAGCTCCACCAGCCGCGATAAAACGGTCTGCCTAACGCCCGGAGTTAAGCAGCGAACGAATCCATAGAATGCGGCGGCGCAGCCGGCGCTACCGAAAATCGTTCGTCTGCTCAACGATCGTTAGGCAGCCAGCGCTGCGCATCTCGCCGCCGCGCTTCGGCAGCAGCGGGATTTCCGGGAACAACAACGAGGTTACCGGAGCGAATCGGAAGCGGCCCCGGAATTGGTCACCGCTCGGGTCGCTGACGGCGTGTCAGCACGATATGGGTTGCAGCGGCGCTCGGCAGATGGGTGGTGCACTCATAGCCCCAGGCCGGAAGATCGAGGCCGTACAAGAGATGCTCGCCGGACCCGAGCAACCTAGGCGCGATCGCCAGGTGTAGTTCGTCGATGAGCCTCGCTTCGAGGTACTGGCGGATTGTCGACACACCTCCGCCTATCTGCACATCCTTTCCCTCAGCTGCCGCCGCCGCTCGTTCCAGTGCGTCGCGGATGCCACCGGTGACGAAGTCGAAGACCGTGCCGCCTTCCATCTGGATCGGCGGCCGGGCGTGATGCGTCAACACAAATACCGGGCCGTGGAACGGCGGGTTCTTCCCCCACCAGCCACGCCAGGCGTCGTCGGGCCAGGGACCACGAACCGGGCCGAACATGTTGCGTCCCACGATCCACGCGCCGACGCCCTCACCAGAGCGCCCCGCGATATCATCATCGACGCCCGTGGTGCCGCCTGTCTTTCCATTAATGCGTTGGAAAGCCCGGGTCGGGAAGAACCAGTCGTGCAGAGCTAGCCCACCGACGCCGAGGGGGTCCTCGCGAGTCTGGAGCGGGCCGGCTCCATACCCGTCCAGAGAAATCGAAAAGTTGTGCACGCGTACACGCGCCATACTTGCTCCTGGCCCAAGGTGGGCGGTCCGTGAAAGAGGCCGTTCCTACGCTGAGGACCGGTCAAGCCTAGAACGCTTCCCAGTTGTAGGTGCTGCCTAACGTACCGGCGTTCAGCTGTTGGGCGCCAGAGGGAGCGTGCGAGCGGAGCGAGTTCGCGAGCGACAAGCCGTCAGCTGCAACGCCTTGTTGGGCAGTCCCGTCGGTTCATGTCGCGGCTTCGTATCTATCGCGAATTTTTCGGGCCTTGATTTGGCTACGTTGACAATACTCACATCCGCACGGAGTTCGGCCGTGTTTAGCTGCTCGTTCCCCCTCCCACAAAACGCCGAAACCCCGCCGGGCTTCGCCCAACGGGGTTTCTCATTCACTCAGTGACTCGTCTCACTCTGCTGCAACCGGCATCGCTTCTTCATTCGCTTTCACGAACGGCAGCACTTCTGCCAATTTCGCGCGCGCGCTTTGCAGTGCGGACTGCGCCACGCTCGGGCCCATTTCCTTGGCGATTTCGAGCAATTCCTTGCTCGCTTCTCGGACCAGCGCGGCGGTTTTTTCGGCGCGTTTCGGCGCGGTCGTCACGGTTTCGCGTGCGCCTTCAATCACCGCAGTCGCGAATGAACGCGCGCCGCGCATGGCGAGCTCGAGCTTCGATTTGCCGTAAACCTCGGCCACTTCGTGCACGAGATCCGCGCCGGTTGCAGCCGCGTAGTGCGGCGCGCGATGCAGCGCCGCGCCGTACTTCGGATTTTCGTTCAAGAACGCGCGCAGTTTTTCGAGCGTGAGGCCCGTCTCTTCGAGCGCCTTGTCGAACTCGGCTTGTGCGGCTTGGCGCGCCTTGAACAGATACATTTGTACGCGGCTCTGGAAGTTCACCGCGCCGTCCCCGCTGGTTTCGACTGCGCAGAAGATCGTGCCCGGGAATTTTTCGTTGATCAGGGACTGCACGCCGTCGCTCACGCCGGAGCTCGGCATGCAGCCGAAGGGCTTCACGCTGAGCGTCATCGTGGCTTTGCTCTTCACGACGTTGAGAATGAGCTTGCCGACTTCCATGTGGCCTTCGCCGCCGCGCAAATCGTTGTTGTAATAAGGAGCCGCGACTTCGGCGACCGCGTCCATGTCCGGCAGCGAATAGCCGTAGAAGCCGCCCGCGTAGGCGAAGGTTTGGAATGCGGCGCGGAGCGCTTTGTCGCCCGCCCAAAGCCCGATTTTGCGGGTGAATACGCCGTATTCGCCGCTGCCGGCGAGACCGTATTTGCTCTTGTCCATGCCGCGCAGCACGGCGCGCGAGGCGGTATCGAAGCGCACTTCCCAGATGTTGTAGAGGATCCACGCGGTCACGAATTGGATGTCGCACTCGGCGCCTTCTTTTTCGATGAAGCGCTGAAGTTGATAATTGCCGTCGCCTTCGGTGGTCATGGCCCAGAACTCACCGATGATCGAAACTTTGGGTTTCGGAATCGTGCGATCGACTTCGACCTTCTTGAAGACTTCCTTCGAACGCAAGAGCGCGCGCAAGATCGATTTTTTGTGCAAGAGCGCATCGCGACAGATGTCCTTCGCTTCGGCGATCGCTTTGTCGGTCGCGCCGGGCACTTTTTCGTACGGGCGCAGGCGATAGCCGATGCCGTTGATCACGTCGCCCGCGATCAGCGACTTCAAGAGACCGATGAAGAACGGCGGATTCAGCTCGAGCCCGCTCGCTTCGCCGGTGGCTTGGCTCAAGCCGCCTTGTTGCTGGAACAACATCACGCGGAAACCGTCGAAGCCCGCGTCGCGGAGGGCCTTGCGATATTCCGTGACGTACATGCCGAAGCGACACGGACCGCACGCGCCCGCCGTCAAAAACACGTATTTGTCGATGATTTCTTGCGTCGCGAGTCCGCGCTTGTCGCGCAAGTGAATCAAGTACTGCACCAAGTTGCCGACCGTGAAGTACGTCGGATTGCACTGCGATTTGTTGCCGAACTCTTTGCCCACGCTGAGCGCGTCGTAGTTCGGCGGATCGAGCGGGATCGTGTTGTAACCGAGGCTCGAGAACGCGCCCGAGACCAAGTAGTCGTGCGCCATCGTGAGGCCGCCGATGAGCAGCGTGATCTTGCTCTTCTCCGACTTGGTGAACATCAGGTTCGCCATGTCTTCGACCCACTGCTGTTCCACGGCGAGGCCGAGTCGCGCGCGCTCTTCGTCCTCGAACTTCCGGAGCTCCGCGTCGATATCGAGCTCTTGCCCTGCGATCGGGAGGCTCTTCTTCTTAACGCCGCTGTCGATGCTGATTTGCTGAGTCATGGTTTGCTCCGTGATGTTCGTCGTCGTTGTCTCAACAGGTGGCGACGCCCGCCGATTTTGGTTTTTGGCTGCGTTTTGGCTGCGGTCCGGTGCTCACGTACTCAAGTACGCTCCGCTCCGGTCCTCGCCAAAGCCTTGCCAAAACGCCAAACTTGGCGGGCGGGCGGTCTTGCTGAGGCAGTCCTGACATGGTTCTCGAAAAAAATCTTTTTGGGTTTGTTGGGGGGTGCACCTGCGCGGTGCTTCGTCGCGTTGAAAAATCACTCGGCGGCGGGTGCCGCAGTCACGTCGGGTTTACGCTGAGACAAATCAATCGGCGTCACAGTGCCGTCCGCTTGCTTCCGTCCGAGCCGAAATAGGCCCTTCGGAGTTTCGACTTCCGCCGCGCGGCGCGATTCGTACGCACGCACGCGTTCGGTGACTTCGGCGATTTGTTTTTCGATCGCCGGATCCTGCTGTTTCGCGGCTGCTAGTTGCGCTTGCTTCAGTCCCAGCAATTCGAGCCGCTTCTTGTCGATCGAAAGCGCGAGATCGCGCTTTTTGCTGGTCAGATCTTCGAGCCGCTCTTGCGCCAAGCGCAGCGAATGCGCGTACGTCTTCACGCGGATCTTGATCGAGCCGCCCGGCTTGTTCGCGTCGATGTCGTGGAGCGCGGCCGAAGGCGTCTTCGAGGTTTGAATGATGTCGGCGATCAAGCCGTAGGTCGGCGCGTCGTGTCCGCACTTGAAGCTCGACAGATCGAGCACCGCGACGTTCGGGTGATGCGCCGCAAAAGCCGCCGCCCACACTTTCATCGCGCTGTTCACCGAGTAGTTCTCGGGCCACACGTGGTTGATCTCGAGCGGGCTCTTGATCACGCCGCGCTCGAGCTCGTCCTTGTAGTAGCGGTCGAGGTACTCGCGGTCCTTCGGGATCGAACGAATGCTCAGGATCGGGTAACCGAGCACCTGGAACTCGTCTGGGATCCCGTGATTGAGGCCCGGATCCGCGTGGTACGGCCGATTGATCACGAGGATCGCGATGCGATCTTCGGCTTCGACCGTCTCCAAAATCGCGCGGCCCTTGTCTTGCAGATCCAAGTCGAAGGCTTTGAGCGCCTTCCACGCTTCTTTACAGGCGTGGTCGTTCTCGTCTTCGGTGATGCCGAGGCGATCCTTCCAGGTGTCGAACATGCGCCGCGCGAGCAGCGTCGGTTCTTCGAACGAGAGCGCGGGATCCAAGTACTCCATGCTCCGCACCGCGAAGAAGTCGACCTCTTTCGTGAACGCGGCCTTGGTCACGTCCGGCGTGCCGGCCACGATCGGGCAACTCGCGTTGTCTTGCGTGTCGACCACGAAGTTGTTCACGTGCGTGAGGATCGGAAAGAAGATGTAGTTGAGCTGCTTGTTGCGCTCCGGTTCGTGCTTGTGAAAGAGCAAATTGTGAATGTGCGATTGCACGACCTTGCTCGGGAAGCACGGATCGATCGAGCCGTATTTGCCGCCTTCGACCCAGCTCTCTTCGGTCGTCGCGTCGCTCCACACGACGTTGGATTTGCCGAGTCCGAGCGCCTCGAAGTAAGTGCGGAAGAACGGCGCAGTGCTGTACATGTTGAGCACGCGCGGCAGGCCCACGCGGATCTTCTTGCGCTTCTTGGCCGCCTCTTCACTCGAGCGCTCGAACGCCCGCGTGATCGCTTCACGCTTCACCCGGAAGAGTGATTTGGTAACGCGCACGTCTTCGATCGGCGTGCCGGCGGCCGGCATCGGCGCGTATTCGTAGAAGTGCACGAACGCGCGCTCACCCTCGTAGTTGACGATGTTCGGGAATGCGGCGGCGGTCTTCCTGCGCTCTTCCATCAACGAGAGCATCGCGTCTTTGCTCTCGACCGTGCCTTTTTCGCAGGAAAAACCAGAGATATAGCGCGTCGATGAACCGTCGGGCCGCGTCGTGTCGATGAAGGTGCGCTTGCACTCGTTCGGACAGAAGTGGCACACCGTTTCTTCGTCGTTCTTGGTGTTGTATTCGAGGTTCAGCGCGGCATCGACGCCGATGAAGCGCGTCACGCCGCTGCGCTTATAACGACGCAGCGTTTCGATCGCCGCGCCGATCGCGCCGGCTTCACCGGTGTGCGGGTGCACGAACACCTGTGCGCCCGGCACGCGCTGCTTGATGTAGTCGACCTGGGCTTTGACCGCGGCGAGGTTGTATTGAGTGCCGCCCTGCAGCACGAACTTCGTGCCGAGCGAGGCGAGCCGCGGGATCTGCACGACGTACTGCCAAACATTCTTCGGCAACACCTGCGCGAGCCCAGCGAGCAACTCCTCCTTCTGGTAGCCCTCTTTTTGGAAGTTCACGCGATCCGAATCGAGGAACACAGCGCAGCCGTAACTGAATTTCGGCGCGAGCTCGGCTTTGAAGGCGGTTTCAGCATATTCGGTGACCGGAATGCCGAACTGATCGGCCATCGCTTGGAGCAGCATTCCATTGCCTGCGCTGCAGGAATTCGAGAGCTTGAAGTTCTGAATGTCGCCGTTCTTCATGAACAAGACTTTGATGTCCTGTCCGCCGATGTCGCAGATCACGTCGACGTCGCCGAAGAAGTGCACGGCGCTCATCATGTGCGCCACGGTCTCGACGATGTTCACGTCCGCGAGCACGCACTCTTCGAGCACGTCCGCGGCGTAGCCCGTCGCGCCGAAGCCGATGCACTCGAGCGTCGCGCCTTGGCTCGTGACTTGGCCCTTCAAGTTCGCGAGCAGCTCCTTCGTATCTTGGATCGGGTTGCCCTTGGAGAGCTGATACGCCTTGCACAAGAGCTCGCCGTCTTCGCCGATCAAAACGGCTTTCGACGAAGTCGAACCACCATCCAAACCGATCACGCCTTTGACGTGCTGTCCCGGCGCGAACGTCGCGGGCGTAAATTTGGGGATTTTGTAGGTCTCTTTGAACGAAGCCATCTCGTCCGGGCCAGTCGACAAAGGCGGACCCGCTTGCTCGCCGAGCCGCGCGCGGCGCCCGTTCTGGATGAAGTCGCGCAAGCCCTCGATGCCGTTGAAGCGCCCAGCTTCGCCGCCTTCGGCGATGCCGAACATCGCCGCGCCGAACGCCGCGTAGAGCTCCGCGTTTTTCGGCACGAAGATCAATTCTTCGATCGGTACGTCGGTCGGATAAGCGAAGCCGCGATCGCGCCACGTCTCCGGAATGCGTTTCCGCCAGCAATCCTGCAAGAACGGCAGATACGTGTTCGGGCCGCCGAGCAAGAGCACGCGCGGTTTGAGTGTGTTGCCGCGCGTGAGCACGCTCAAATTCTGAAGCACGATCGCGTCCGCGAGCGAGTTCAACACTTCGTCTTTCGGGATGCCGGTCTTCACCAGATTGACGATGTCGGTCTCGGCGAACACGCCGCATTTGGCCGCGACGTGATGCAATTTCTCGTCATTGAAGCGCAGCGAAGTCGCAAAGCCGGGCTCGGCGCCGACCTTGATCATGCATTTGTCGATCGTCGCGCCGGTGCCCGACGCGCACTTGTCGTTCATCGACGTGCCGGCGGTCTTCGCGCCGGTCTGCGCGTCTTCCTTGAACATGATGATCTTCGCGTCTTGCCCGCCGAGCTCGATCACGGAGAGGACGTCCGGGTGCTTGTATTCGACGGCGAGCGTGACCGCGTTCACCTCTTGCACGAACTTCGCGCCGGTCGGCGCCGCGAGCGGACTCGAACCCGAGCCCGTGACGAACATCTTCCAGCCGTCCTTGGGATGGTCGGGGAACGCCGCCAAGATCGTCTCGAGCAGCTCCAGCACCTTCTCCGGTTGCTTCGTGTGATGGCGCTGATAGTCGTGCCAGACGATGTCTTTGCTCTCGGGATCGATCACGGCCGCTTTCACGGTCGTCGATCCCACGTCCATCCCGATCACCAACTCACGGCGCTCGCTCATGTTCGCTCTGCCCTCGCTCCGGGAACCACGCGGCGAAATTGCCGGTAGCTCGACTGACGCGCGTGTCAGTCTAGACCCGTTCCCGGGGCCGCACGCAAGCGCGGCGTCTGTTTGTACGAGGTGACGCGCATGTCAGCGCGACCAAACCGCAACCAACGTCGTTGGTCGTTTGGCCGGCATACGAAATCGCAGCGATTTTCGTCGCCGTGCTGCGCGCTCGAGTTACGGCTTACAGCACGTCGCGTCCGCGCCGGTCGCGAACGGACTCTGGAACAAGTTCACTCCGGCCGAGCCGCAGCCCGCGAGGGTCTGCTGCATCGGGTAGGCGCGATAACCGTTGCCGTTGTCCACGCGATCGGCGACCCAACCGAAGTCGCACCATTGCGCGCCCGCGGCCTGCGCCGCCGACAGCTCGGCCACGGTGCACAGCCGAGCGCCCTGCGCCGCGCATGCCGTAGCGGCTGTCTGAAATGTGTACGTGTAAGCCGCGTTCCCGATCTCCCAGATGCAGAAGCCGTATTTGCCCGGCGCGGTCGCGTCTGGACACGACAGTTGGCTTTCGAGCGCGGCGATTCGCACGTTCAACGCGCCGGTGGCGGCCGATGCGGACGCAGCTTGGAGCGCGTACGGAACGCTGGTGACGGTTTGGCGCGGCGTCATCTCCGCGTCCGAGCCGACCTTGACGCCTAGGTAGCGCACGCTGCCGTCGAAGATGCCAGCCGGGAACGCGTTCGCGGCGGCCGCGCCGAGCTGAGTCGAGAAATAGCCGTCGTCGAGCGTGAGGTTCTGCGTTTCACTCCAGAGCACGTTGGCATCCGCGGATGCCGTCGGGTCGTCGTAAATGGTGAAGACGATCGCTACTTTGCTCGACACGGCCGTGCCGTCCGCGTTCAGGATCCGGCCCTGCTGCGTGATCGACACCGGAACCGGCGTTGCGGGGCCGGCGCCGGCAGCGTGCAGCGCGGCGATGCCGCACAAGCTCGCAACGAGCACGGATGCTCCGGCGATCCAGTAGGGCAATTGCGTCTTCTTGAAGAAAGCCATGCTTGGTCTCCCAACTTTCCGAACTACTGCGAAGCGCCGATGACGCCGCTGCGCAATTGAGTATTTTTCCCCGTGTGAATGCCGTTGCCGCCCGGCGCTTCACCGAGCGAGAACACGCCCGTGAAGTGCACGCTGTGAGCGACGGTGCCGCCCGCGACCGTCGCGCTGGCGGCGTGTGGTTTGCTCGGCGCGACTATCGGTGTGCTCTCACCGGCGCCCGCTTCGCCTGCGTCTCCACCCGACGTGATGGTGCCGCTGCCGCCGCTAGATGCGTTGCCGCCGGTGCTGGTGCTACCCGCGCTGCTGCTAGTGCCGGCGCTGCCCGAACTACCTCCGGAGGAGCCGCCGCACGCTCCGAGAATCAAGACACAAGCCACGCTCAGTAACCCCGCGCCGACAGCGCTCCTGCTTTTAGAACCCATGCTTACTCGTCCTAGTCGCAAAACGTACGCCGGAATGCGCCTCCGGGGTGTGAAATGTTTTCGCGGTGCGATCTATTTTCTTTTGTTTTGATGGTCACGCGACACGGCGATTCGCTGCCGCTCAGGCGCTAGGGTGACTACACTTGGCGACCGATGGCGGCGCGCATGAGGAAGAAAACAGGAGCTTTGCCGAAGAATGAGCGGCGCCTGCAGATCCTCAGCGTCGCGCGCGAAGTGTTCGCGAAGCGCGGCTATCACCAAACCACGATCGACGACATCGTCGCTCAAGCGGGCGTCGCGCGCGGCACTTTTTATCTCTACTTCGAAGACAAACGCGCGATCTTTTCGGATTTGGTCGACCGCTTTGCCGGCCAGATCTCGGTCGCGATCGTGCGCATCGTTACCGATGATCCGGGCCGCTCGGTGGTCGAGCAAGTGCGCGAAAACATCCGCGCCATCATCGGCACCGCGCTCACCGATCGCGCGATGACCAAAATCCTCTTCACCGACGCGGTCGGCATCGATCCCGCGTTCGACCGCAAGCTCCAAACCTTTTACGACACGGTCGTGCAGCTGCTCACCGAGTCGCTCAAAGACGGCCAAGCGCTCGGCATCGTCGCCGACGGCGAACCGCGCGTGCTCGCCTACTTGACGATCGGTGCCTTGAAAGAGCTTTTGTTCCAAGCCGTCACGCTCGGCTTCGCCGAAGAAAGCGCGGACGTGCTGACGCAGCAGATGTTCACGTTCTTGAGCGGCGGCTACTTGCGGCTCGACGCAGTCAGAGACACAAAAAAACGCAGGCATTGAGTTTGCCTGGCGTGGCCGCGCGGCTCAAAGCGAGCGCAGCAACTCCGCTGTTCTGCTGTCCGGCTGGCCCTCGAAGTACTGCGCCAGGGCCGCCAAAAACAGTGCAGGCTCGGCCGCGGTCAACGAAAATAGCGTCATCGAAGATCGGAATTTCAAATCGTCCGGCGAGTCGAAGATCTGTTGCGGGGTTTTGCCTTGCAGCGAGAGCACGGCTTCGGTCGACTCACGCAGGCGCGCGCCGAGTATCGCATGCTCGG
Source organism: Polyangiaceae bacterium (assembly GCA_036500245.1). GTDB lineage: Bacteria > Myxococcota_A > Polyangia > Polyangiales > Polyangiaceae > PMG-095. The sequence continues at coordinate 13,339 of DASYCL010000870.1, forward strand.
CATACGCACGCGCTTCGGCGCGCGACGCGATTGCGTAGTAACACGCCGTCTCACTGTGTCCGAGCCCGCTCAGCTGCGGGAAAATGAACCACATCGAGTGTGTGCAGCGAACGCGAGCGCGGATTTTTCGAAGCTTTCACGCGCAGAGCCCCTGATCACCTTTGCCCGGTGCGCGCCGCGTTCGCGCGCGAAAAATCTGAGGCAAACGGAAATTGCGCATGATCTTCACGACCCGATGCTTCGCTGTCACTGCTTTTTTGTTGGTTGGCTGCGGTGGCAGCGGTTCTCCGTCTAATTCGACGGCCAACGGCGGCTCTTCGGCGACCGACTCGACGAGCGGCGGCACTTCGCCGTCCAGCAGTGGCTCGAATGGTGCGGCGGGTAGCGCGAACGCGGGTTCGAGCAATGGGATTGCCGGTTCGAACGCCGCGGGTGCGAGCGGCGCGGCGAGTGGCGGCAGTTCGAATGGCGGCGCCGCGAATGGCGGTGCGACCAGCGGCGGCACGAACAGCTCGAACGGCGGCGCAACGAATAGCGCAGGAAACGCCGGCAGCGCGGGTTCGTCCGGCAGCACCGGCGCCCAGCCGTTCAAGGGCGTCGCCAACTCGCCATGCGCCGCGCGCACGTTGCTCGGTGTGTCTTGGTATTACAACTGGGAAGAGAGCGAAGACGATCCCTGCACCGGCGGTAAGGGTGGCACGTTCGTGCCGATGATTTGGGGGCATACCGGTGCGGAGCAGAACGCGGGCAGCATTCAGAGCGCGGTCGCCGGGTTCGTGAGTAAGGGTTATAAATACGTGCTCGGCTTCAACGAGCCGGACAACAGCGGGCAGTCGAAGATTGGAGTCGACGCGGCAATCTCGCTCTTGCCGTCTTTCGACAATCCCGGGATTTCCGTGGGCACTCCCGCGACGCAGGCGAACACCACCGGCCAAGCCTGGTTCAAGTCGTACATGAGTGATGTGGCCGCGAGCACGACGCTACGCGCCGATTTCATCGCGATTCATTGGTACGGTTGGAACGCGGGTTCGTGCGACGCCAGTGCTTCGCAACTCGAGAGTTACATCAAGTACGCCGAGGGCTTTGCCGGCAATCGTCCGATTTGGCTCACTGAGTGGGGTTGCCTGAATCTCAGCGCGCCGACCGCGGCCGGCGTGGTCGACTTCTACAAGGGCGCGCTCGCCGTCTTCGCCAAGCACCCGCGCGTCGCGCGTTACGCCTGGTACCCATGGTCCACGAACCTCGCGCTCAACAACTCCGACGGCAGCTTGACCGACTTGGGCAAAGCCTACGCCGCCGCAGCGCCAACTAAGTAAGTCAGCGTTCGCGGTTGCAAACGCAACTTCAACCTCTGGGATGTTTTTGGCGCGGCGTGCAAATCAGCGCTTGGCCGCTCGCGCGTCTTGCTGCGCGACGGGCGCCTGTTCGGTCAGTTCTGTTTTATCTCCGGGCAGGCGGACCCACGCCTTGTCGGGCGCGACCGCGCGCCGAGAGAAAGAAGAAGAACTGACGAACGCTCTGAGCCTGGGCCGGCGTGAAGGCTCAGGAGCAACCGCAGTCTGCTTGGAGGCCGACGATCTCGAGCGCGTCGTTGCAATCCAAGGCTGTCTCCGCGTGGAGTACGCGGGCGGCGCTGACGAGCGCGGTTTTGCGGTGTTCGGCGGGGACGCTGCTGGCGTAGCGCAACGCTTCGCGCGCTTTCGGTGGAACCGCGTGGCTGTGGATGAGCAGAGGAGCGAGGCTGAATGCCATGAATGGTCCTTTGTGCTGCCGCGCGCCGGCGCGGATGAGTTTTGCTTCCGACAGTTTGAATCTGGGACCGTGATTTCTTCTGTCAACCTACTTTCTTTTAGAAAGTGGGTGGCTATACTTTTCTTCACATTGGTCATGGCAAAGGCGGTCGATTGTCAGTGTCAGGCGTTTCAGAGCGCGATTGAGGTGCTCTCTCGCCCGTGGACCGCGATGATACTGACCGCGCTGCAATCGGGTGCGCAGCGCTTCGGTGAGCTCGCGGAAACCGCGCCGGGCCTTGGGGCCAAGATCTTGTCCGCGCGGCTCAAAGATTTGGAAGCACGCGGTTTGATCGAGCGACACGTTGAACCGGGGCCGCCCGTGCGCGTTGCTTACGAATTGACGAAACAAGGGCGCGCGTTCGGCCACGTCGCGGAAGCGATTCAACGCTGGGGTCGCGAGATCTCGGCGCACGCGTCGCGCTGAATCGCGGCACGCGAACTCTTCGACTTAGATCACCCGTTGAATCGCCGCGCATAGCGCAGTCGGAATGCGCCGTTTTCGTCCGAGGTAGATTGCGCCGTCACCGCCGTCGCGTTGGATGCGTTTGAGTTCGGTCGAGAGGATGCGTAGGCGGTCGTACTTGATGCGATCGAATGGAATCAAATGCGGCGCGCGGCGAATGCGCAGAGATTCGGCCGGCGTTTCGTGCGGCTCGAGGTCGCGCGTTTCGCAGAGTTCGCCGTTTCGGACGCGGAGCAAACGCGTGCGCGCGCTCTCGGGTTCGCGATAGACGATGTCCGAGTCGTGCAACAGGCGGAGCCAGCTCGCTCGGCGATACACTTGGTACGCCTGCGCGGCGGCGCGTTCGAGGTGGCGCGCGATGCGCTCGGGATCCCAATCGGTAGTTTTTTCTTCGGTTTCGGCTGGCGGCTCTTCGCCGGCTTTGCTCAGCACGCGCGCAAGCAATAACTTTTTCGCGAGCGCGAGCAGGCGCTGACGCGGGTTCTTGGTCGTGTCCGCGAGCTCGCTGTGTCGAGCCAGGAACAACCCCCAACCTTCGGCAAATACGGCTTCTTGCGGCGTCCACAAATCCGAAACGCCGACCGCGCTGCCGCGCAGCGCTGGGCTCGGAATTGCGCCGGAAATCAGCTCGATTTGCGCGCCGAGCACGCGCAGCGAATAGGCCGACGGCAAAGGACCGATCGCGTGCGCTTCGTCGGCATGCTCACTGGTTTGGCGAAAGTCGCGCGTGGCGTACCAGATGCGCGCGTCGCTCGGCATCAGCTGCACGTTGTACGGCGGGCGCAGCGAAGTGATCGTGTCGTGCTCGAGCAGCGCGGCTTCGAGCGCGCTCGCTACGACAGTGACTCGAATGTCGCTCACTTGCGTCAGCATTTCGGGTTGCAGTTGCTTGCTCGTGCGCGACGAAAAATGGCTCGCGGTGCGCGTCTTCAAGCTGGTCGCTTTGCCGACGTAGAGCAGATCCCCGTTCGAACGCAGGAAGCGATACACGCCGGGCTCGTCAGGCAGCGACTTGTAGCGCGCTTTGTCGATCGGATATTTCGGCTTCTTCGGGCGCGAAATCGGCGCGGCGCGTTCGCTGAGAAAGGCTTGCAATGCTTGCCACGTTTCGATTTGGCGCGCCGCGAGTTCGGCGCACAATTTTCGCCAGACGAAAGCCGTGGCTTCGACGTGACCGAGCGAGCTGCGCGTCAAATCGAGTCCATGGCCCAAAAATCCCGAAAGCGCGCGCAACGACTGGCGCGGCAAATCCGGATACAGTCGGCGCGCGAGCGCGTGCACGCAGATCGCGTCGAGCGGGAACGCGATTTCGGGTTCGAAGCGCGCGGCCCAATCGCGCAAAAATCCGAGCTCGAAGCGCGCGTAGTGAATCGCGGCCGGCGCGCTCGCGGCGTTCGTCGTCGCTTCGCGCAAGCGGCGCCAGGCCTCGCGATCGGCGATCGCGTGCGCGCTCTTCGCCGGATCGTAGCCGGTGATGCGCACGACTTGCTCCGGCACGCGGTGTCCTTCCGGCAGAGTGATGAAGTGCGCCTCGGGCGCGCGCGCGAATGCGTCGCGATCCGCGCGCACGATGCCCCAAGCCAACTCGAGCACGACGCCGAACGCTGGGCTTGCGCCCGTGGTCTGGCAATCGACGATCAGCACCTCGAGCTCGGCGAGCGGTCGCACCAGTGAGTCCTAGCACCATCAGATCCGCGTCTCCTCTTCTCTCTTTTCGCGCCGCAGCGCGCGCGAAGGGCTGGGGCCGGATGCCCGAAAATAAAACAAAGCCAGCAGGTTCGCGCGGCTGATCACGGTTTTCGAAAGAGAGGCGGCCACGTTAGAACTGACCGCACAGGCGCCAG
>DASYCL010000871.1:0-5043 GCA_036500245.1 Polyangiaceae bacterium
GCGCGCGCGAAGGGCTGGGGCTCGCCTGCCCGGAAATAAAACAAAGCTCCTGACTCGCCGGGCTGATCACGGTTTTGGAATGATGGGCGGCCACGTTGGAACTGACCGAACAGGCGCCCGTCGCGTCACTAGAAGCGCGAGCGGCCAAACGCCAACTCGCGCGCCGGGCAAAAAACAAAAACCAAATATCCAGAGCTACGCGACACACAATCTCCAAACGCGAGTCCACGTAAACTGACGCGGGGCACGGGCCCAGCTGTTGCACGCCCGTCGCGCTATGCGCACGCCGCTAACGAACTTGGCCGCGAGCTCTGCGGCACTTTTGCTCACCGTCGCTTGCAGCTCGAGTAACGAACGAACCTCCACTTCGATGCCGACGCTCTGCGCTAATTGCGACACCACGATCGACGGCCAAGCGCCCGCTGATTTCTGGGCTGCGGTTCCCGCCTGCATGCGCGCAGTGACGACGATCGACGGCAACAATCCGTACTGCTATTCCGCCGCGTGGTCACCGACAGCGGACATCGCGCTCACCGGCGTGGCGCACGAAGCACGGCTGCTCGCGATCGACGTCACGAATGGCACGCTCACGCAAATTGCCAAGTACGACGATCAAGCGGGTAACTTAGTGCTCGAATGGGAACAAACCGGAACCTACGCGCTCAGCGCCGGCACCGATCTGCGCCTCTTCGCCGTGGACGCGAGCGCGCCGAGCATCGCGTCGCTCGCGTCATACAGCGGTGACACCGGGCAAATTTACGCGGTGCAGTGGTCACCGGATTTCAGGCACGCGTTGACCGCATCCGAGGACGGCACAGTCCGCTTGTTCGACGTGGATCCGCTCGCGCCGTCGTTGACCGAGCGTGCGACGTTCACGGGTCATGTCGGCAAAGTGGTCGACGTTTCGTGGGCTCCAGACGGCAAACACGCGGTCAGCGCTGGCTACGACAAAACCTTGCGTGTGCTCGCCGTCGACACCGAACAAGGCCAAATCAGCGAGCTCGCGCGCGCGACCGACACAGATTGGGAAAGCGCCACGCGTTGGGGCGCAGACACGCCGATTTTGAGCGGCACTTGGGGTTATCGGAACGCGCTCCAAGTGTGGTCGACCCCAAGCGACTTCAGCTCGCTCGAGAAGATCGGCGAATTCGTCGGGCAAACGCCGGGCGTGCAGGTAATCGAATGGAACCACGATCGCACGCGCTTGATCGCGGCCGAGCACGAAGACACGCTGCACCTCTTTTCACGTTCGGGCACGACGCTCGAACCGATCGGCACTTTGCCAGCGCATTACACGGGCGTGCACTCCGTCGGCTGGTCACAGGACGGCAAATCGCTGGTCGCTGCCTCGAGTCATGGCGACATCGTGACGCTCGTGGATTTGACGGGCTGCGACTAGCGCGCTCAGCGCGTGTAGCGTGCGATGCCGCGGCTCACTGGCGCGTAGACGTAGCTGCTGTCGAGAGCGATGGAATTGGTCGCCACCGGAGCGACGACGGTTCGCATGCCACTCGGCAGTTGCTGCTGATAGATGTAGCTCTCGCCGCCGACCCAGAACAGCGTGCCGTCGAACGGCACCAACACGTCGTGCGGAGGTGAGGTGTCCTGCTCGTTCAGCGGATCAGTCACGACGGCGACCGAGCTTGCGCCGCCGCTGCTGCCGGTCCACTCATAAATCGTCTCTTCGACGCCCCAGTAGATGTTGTCGTGGTCGGCTCGCGAGGCGAGCAAGATTTCGTAACGGCCGGGCACGGCAGAGATTTTTTGCGCGCCGTTGTGTGTCCCTCCACCGGCACCGCTCGCGCCCGCCGATGCGCCGCCTGCGGCTGCTCCGCCTGCTCCGATCCCACCGCCCGTGCCACCTGCGCTCGGCGCTGCTTCGGGGTCGGGGACGCCGAGGGGCAAACGATACAGATCTTGCGCGTCCGCACCGAATGCGGTTGGGAAGTAGACGAAACCTTGCGAGACGATCAGCGTCGTTCGATAGTCCAGGCCGCCGTGTAGCAGAACGAGCGCTGAGTCTCCGCTGGTTTTTACTTGGCGCAAGTCCGAGCCGTCGACGAAGCAGAGCGTATCGCCGTCGAGCGCGAGGTGCGCGGGCTGTGAGCCCGACACGAGCTTGACCGGCGCGCTGCTGCCGTCGAGCGGCAGCGCGTAGACACCGCGATCCGTCGCGGCGCCGTCGCCCTCGTCCGTGAAATAAATCGATTGAGCGTCGACCGCGAAATCACCGATCGCGATGATCGACTCATCGCTGCCTGCGTGGGTGAAGAGAGTCTTCACCTGCGTGCCGTCGACTGCGGCGCGCACCAGTTGATGCGTGCCGCTCAACCAATAGAGGTAACCAGCGGATAGTTGCAGTCGCGAAGGGAAATTCCCGTTCGGATCCGAAACCAGCGGCGGCGTCGTTGCGCCAGCCGAGCCGCCCGCTGCCACACTGCCGCCCGAGCCGCCGGCTCCGCTCGAGCTCGACGTGGCGCTTCCACCGCTGCCGCTCGCGCCGCCGCTCCCCGGACTGCCGCCGCTGCTCGAGCACCCGATCAAGAGACACGCCCCAATGATTGCCTTGCGCCCGCCACTCATTGCCAGCGACTTTATCCGCCGCGCATCGGGGTTGCAATGGCATTCCGCTGCTACGAGCTCAGCGCCCCCGCGGCGCGCGCCTCGAGCTGGGACGTCGCGTGAGCAGCGCGGGCGGCGGAGTCAAATCGAAATCGCGCTCCGTTGATTCAGGCGCGGGCGGCGCGAAGCCGGTCTCGCGCAAATCGTCTGCGCGTACCAGTGTGCCTTCGGCGTGGCGCGCGGCCGAGAGCAAGCGCGAACGAAATTCGAGCTCATTTCCCGGCCAATCATGCTCGGCGAGCAAGCGCATCGCGGCCGGTTCGATGCCGAGCGGCTCGCCGCGTTGCGACAGCCCGGCGCGCGACAGCACTTCGAGCGCGAGCGCTTGGAGATCTTCCGCCCGCTCGCTCAAGCCCGGCAGCACGACTTCGGATTCACCGAGCCAGCGCGCGAGATCTACGCTCAAGCGATGGTCTTCCAAGAGACGCGCGAGCGGCACGCGCAACGTGACGAACAAGCCCGGCTTGGCCACGCCAGACAGCGCCGTCGCCGAAGCGCGGCGCGAGAACGATTGCGCGATCAAGTCCTGCACTTCGAGCGGCAGTACCGCGACATCGAGGATCGCGAGTGTACCGCCGTCCGCGAGTACGAGCGGCGAGCGCTCTTTGTCGTTCCAGATTTCGAGCGCATGCTCCGCCGAATTCGTGCCGTCCACGACGACGAACGCGCCGCCCGAGCGCGCGCTTTCGAGGTGCGCGTGCGCGGCCCACGCGATCGCATCCACGCCCGGCGGCGCGAGCAGTGAAATGGGCGCGCCTTGCCGGCCGAGACGCGCGAGTCGTTCCAGGGTTTGGCGCGCGGCGGGGCTATATGCGGCCGTGCGCACGCCGCGCGCGAGCCGCTCGGCGAGCTCCACGTGGCGACCGGAAGCGGCGAAAATGATGTGCTCGAGCCGCTTGCACTCGTCGTCGACTTGGTCAGCGTGAAGGGCGGCTTTGAGCTCGCGGTCGCGCGAGCGCGCGAGCGCCGAAGACACGGCGAGCAGGGCGCTGATGCGATCGGCGAGCACGCGCACCGCGCGCGCTTCTTCGAGCGTCATCGCCGTGTTGCGCGTGCCTTGGGGCAACAAGATGAAACCGATCGGGCCATCGTCGTCGATCACGAGCGTGGCGGAGAACGCGCGGCGATCGTCGAACCAGGCGATCAGCGGCCGCACTTCGGGCCGACGCACGGCCAGCGCCTGCAAGGCTTCGGCGCGAAGCGTGCGTTCGGGTTCTTCGAGCGCGAGCGCGTACAAGCGATCGGGAGCTTCGGCGGCTTCGACGTGCAGATAGCCGGCGATGTCGACCGAGAGCATTTCGGGCGGATTGTTGCGGAAAATCGCGGGACGCGCGTTCGGCGTGGTCGCGGTTTTGCCGAGCGCTTCGAGCGCGGCGGAGAGTGCAGAGTCGGGCTCGGGTTGCAGCGCGCCGCGGCTGGCGGCTTCGATCGCGTCGAGCCAGCGCGATTGTTCGGGGCCGAGCGGCCGCGCCACCGCGCGCGCGATCAAGCCGACGAAGATGCATAGCGTCGTCGCCACGAGCAGGATTGCGCCGGCGTGCTCGGGCACGGCGCGCACTCCCGCGCCGGACGCCAAGATGATGGGTGTACCCAAAATCAAAATCGCCAAAATGCCGCGGAGACCGCTGGAAACCGTGGTCGGTTCGGGCGTGGTCACGGCCCAAGTCATGGCGAGGGCCGCGACCCAAACTGCGACCGGTAAAATGCGATCCGGCGGCGCGACGTCGAGCAAGCTCGCGGGAATTGCGACCGAGAACGCCGTCACCGCGAGCGCCAGCGCACCGCCCGCGCGATCGCCCACGCCGAGCTCGAGCCGACGCAGCGCGCGCAGCCGAAAGCTCGCCGCGATGAACACGAGCAGCGTGCCGACCGCCGCGCTGGTCGAAGCGTAGTCGATCGTGAGCGGATCGAGTCGCACGCGTTCCGCCGGAAACAGCGCGAACCCGAGTGGCAGCGCCGTCGCGATCGCCCACAGAAATCCGGCGAAGGTCGCCGCGTCGAACGAGCGCGTGGCTTTGGGCGGAGCGAGCAAGCCACCGCGGCCCGAGATGCGTGCCAGCGCGATCAGCGCGGCGACCGCGGCGGTGCCGGCCCCGAGGTTCGCTGCGGCGTCGAGCGCGGGGCGACCCGCGGGTCCCGTGCGCGCTGCCGCCCAGAGCAAGCTGCCCCACGCGACGGCGCGCAAGGCCGTGCGCGAAGCTTGCGAAACCTCGTCTTTGCCCGCGGGCACAGCGGTGCGACGCCAAGCTTCGGCGAGCAGCGCGGGCAACGCGATCAGCGCAAACCACGGCAATGGGCTGCCCGCGAGGTGCGCCGCGCCAATGCACACATAAGCGAGCACGGCGACGCACAGCCAAAACGAGCGAGACCAGCCAGTCACCGCGCGACTTTACACCCAAGCTCGCTTGGGTGGATTGCGAC
>DASYCL010000872.1:0-2057 GCA_036500245.1 Polyangiaceae bacterium
CGTGACGTAAAGAATCGTCGAGCGGGTGTGCTCGCCGATGTAGTCGGCGATGGTGAGCACTTCGCTGCGGTGCCGCGCGTCGAGGCCGTGGCACGGTTCGTCCAGGATCAAGAGCGGCGGCTGTTTGATCACCGCGCGCGCGATCAGCGCGACGCGCTGTTCGCCGTAGGAAAGCTGCAAAAATGGCTCGGCGCGCTTGCCGAGTAAGCCGACGATGTCGAGCCAGCGCTCGGCCGCGCGAATCTCGGCGTAGCTCGGCTCTCGATAGAGGCCGATCGAATCATAAAAGCCGGACAGCACGGTCTCGATCAAATTCGAGCGACATTGATAAGCGTAGTCGACGTGCAGCGCGTACGAGACCTGGCCGAGCTTTTTCTTCACGTCCCAAATCGACTCGCCCGAGCCGCGCTTCATGCCGCAAACCGTGACATCGTTCGCGTAGACTTGCGGGTTGTCTCCGTTGATCAGATTGAGCAGCGTGGTCTTGCCGCAGCCGTTCGGACCGCGCACCAGCGTGTGCTCGCCTTCGCGGATCGTCAGATCGATGCCATCGAGCACCGCACGCTCGGAGTAAGAGACGCGCACATTGCGGAGCTCGACCAGGGGGTTTGCGCTTTGCTTGGCTTCTTTTGGGGGCCCCGCGGTTTCCACGAGTGCCTCGCCGAGCGCGTGCGACAGCGACGCGCTTTGCGTTCGGTCCAGTTCGCCGAGCCGCCCGCGCAAATCCGACGCTTCGAACGCCGCGCGCGTTCCGGCAAAAACCACGCGTCGCTCATCGACGTACAGCACGTGCGTGGTTCCAGCCGGAACGTGCTCGTAGCGATCGCTGATGATCAGCACCTCTGTGCGCCGCTGGTTTCCAGCACGCGAAACCGAAGCTTCTACTAAGCGCTCGATTTCCTGACTCAAGAGCGCGCGTGTTTTCGTGTCGAGCCCCTCGTACGGCTCGTCAAAGATCAATAACGCTGGTTCTCCGAGCAATTCGCGGCACAGGAGCACCTTTCTAATCTCTCCAGTCGAAAGGTATTTCAGCCCGCGACCGAGCAGCTCCGCGATGCCCAAGCTTTCGGCGAGCGCGCGCAAACGGGCCGGCTCCGGCGGCCGCGGCGCACCTCGCGTGCGTCGCACCAAGAAATCGAGCGCCGAGGTTCCGGGATCGACGCCGCCGTCGGCGAACTCGCTGTCATCGTGATAGCGCTCGTCGAAGATCACCGCGCGCTGCCGCTCGAACGAGATCAGCGCAACCGCATCGGGCGCCGGCAGCACACGCGCGGCGTTCGTGTCGCCTTGCGTCACTTTGAGACTGCCCGCGAGCCCGAGCGCGATCGCGCTCTTGCCGCCGCCGTTCGGCCCCGTGATCACCCACGACTCGAAGGGCTCGACGGTCCAAGAAAAATCGCGGAAAATAGGCTGGTCGAGCGGGCCCAGCGTGGCGCCGCAAAATTCGATGCGGAACGTCGTCATGTGTTCAGGCGCGGTATGTTGACAGGTGCCGGACTCGGGACAATGGTTCCGGCCCATTTCGTTCAGGAAACAGAGGTTTGGTGCGATGAGTTACTTCAATTCCCTGCCGTTTCGCGAAGCGCTGATGCAGCTCGGCGTGTGTCGCTTCATGGACAAAAGCGAGTTCGTCGACGGCGTCAACGCCCTCCGCGGCAAGAAGATCGTGATTGTCGGTGCTGGCGCGCAGGGTTTGAACCAAGGCCTCAACCTCCGCGATAGCGGGCTCGATGTCAGCTACGCCTTGCGCAAGGAAGCGATCGCCGAAAAGCGCGCGAGCTTCAAGAACGCTAGCGAGAACGGCTTCAAGGTCGGCACTTACGAAGAACTGATCCCGACCGCGGACGTGGTCGGCAACTTGACGCCGGACAAGCAGCACACGGCGGTGGTCGGCGCGCTCTTGCCACTGATGAAGAAGGGCGCGTCGCTTTGGTACTCGCACGGCTTCAACATCGTCGAAGAGGGCATGCAGGTGCGCAAGGACATCACCGTCGTGATGATGGCGCCGAAGGGCCCGGGCTCGGAGGTGCGCGTCGAATACACGCGCGGCTTCGGTA
>DASYCL010000873.1:0-4755 GCA_036500245.1 Polyangiaceae bacterium
CCGTGAATCACACGAGTTTTCGGCGCGAGATCACTCATCCGGAGTGCAACACGCGGGGCAATCGTAGGTGGATATCGTAACTAAACCTACGCAGGGAGTGCCTCCGCATTGCCCCCCCAAACTGCCACAACTCGGGTTACAGCCGCCGTCGAGTTCGACGGAATGAGGTGGATTGCAAACCGGGGTATCGCCCTCAGGTTTGCCACGATTGGGCGCAAAATACAGGCGATCCAGCGACGCGCCGTCGACCGAGTTCGCGATCGTGAGTCGATGTTTGCCGGCGCTGAGTTCGAATTGAACCTGCGTGCCGTAGTCCATATCTTGATGCAGCGCGTCCCAAAACCACTCGTCACCGGTGCTGATGCGCCATTTGATGAAGTCGGCGTCGTCGACTTGGAAGAAATAGCGATTTCGATCGATGTCCGGATCGTGGACTCGGCCCCAAATCAAGTACGTGCCGTTCACGCGTGCGTCGAGCTCGTAGACGGCGCGCGCCGGGCCGGGCGCGTCTTCCGACGTCATCCCGACCGCGGCCGTGATGTAGCGGCCGCCGGACGCGGCGCTGTCGCTCTGGATCACGAAGCCGCCCGAGAGCACGCCGCTCTCGGCCTCGAGGTAAGTGCCGAGGCCCGCGTCGAGTTCGCCGATGGTCGTGACGCGCGGATCGCAGGCGGCGAGCGCGAGACCGAACACGGCGGCGCGCGCCGCTCCGCTCACCGCACCTCGAGAAACCGTTCGAGCTTGGCGTTGTGCGGGCTTGCGGGATGCGCCGCGATGAACGCATTCGCGCGGCGCTTGGCCGCTCGGAGATTGCCACTCTCGGCCAAGACTTCGATCGCGAGCACTTCGCGTTCTTGACCGAGCGCGCCTTGGGGGAACGCGCTTTGAAGTTGATTGAGCGCGACGGCGGCGCCGTGCGCGTCTCCGTTGTGGAGCGCGGTCCGCGCTTTGGCGAGCAGCGACGCTTCGGCGTCCAAGCGACTCGCGCGCGAGCCGGAATTTGCCGGCAGCGCGTTCGTGCGCTCGGGCAGCGTCGCGCTGTCGTCGTTCGGGTCGGAGTTTGCGTCGTTGTTTGGTGCGCTCGCGGCTTCGTTTTGAGTCGCGGTCGCGGGCGTCGCGGTGTTCGTCACTGGAGCCGCGCCGAGCGCGGCTTTCGCTGGGTTGGGAACCGACACGGCTCCGCGATGCGCGGCATGAAACCAAAATGCTCCGGCGCCGACTACCGTCGTCGCCAGGGCGACGGCGAGCAATTTCGCGCCGAGCGCGTGCGAGAGGCCAGTGCTGACTGCGCTCGGTGCGGCCGCGCCCGGCGGCGGCACGACCGTGGGCAAGGTCGCGACTTTGGCGGCCATCGCGCCCCAGGATGCGAGTCCCATGCTCGCGTCGGGCGCGAGCTCGCGCAAGCTTCGTAAGAGCTCGCGCACTTCGGGATCGGCGCCGGATTCGAGTAGTCGTTCGGGATCGCTCATCAGAGAGCCTGCTTTCTTGGAGCTTCTTCGTGGGCCGAGACGCGCTTCGCTTCGCGCGTGAAGAGTTCGCGCGCGAGTCGCAGGCGCGAACGCACCGTACCGACCGAGATCCCGAGCAGCTCTGCGATTTCGCTGCCTGACATTTCCTCGAGCTCGAATAGCACGAAGACCAGGCGTTGAGCCTCGGGTAACTTGTTCAGGATGTTTTCGGCAACGGTTACCCGTCGTCTAGACTCACTACCTTCGTGTACGTCGTCGTGAAAACCGGACAAGAAATCGATCTCGGCGGGCTCGGTCGCCACTTCGCGGCGAATCGGCGCCGAACGCCGGTAGTCGCTCGCGGCGTTGAGGCAAACGCGAAACAGCCACGTGCGCAAAGACGAGCGATGCTCGAACTCCGCGAGCTTCATGTGGACGACGATGAAGACCTTCTGCGCGAGGTCCTGCGCGTCTTGCTCGCGCACGCCGAGCCTGCGCAAGGTTGCCCACACGAAGTCGAAGTGCGCCAGATACACGTCGCGGAAATGCAGCGGCGCGGGCGCGCTCATCGGGCCGCATTCCGCTGCGGGGTTTTCTGCGGTGCTGAGCGCTGGTTCTGCCACGAAAACACGACCTATTGCTTAGTGGGGGGATCGAGGCTCGCCGATCACCCATGCGGCCGCTTGCCCAAACGCCGGAACGCTGCTCTCGGTTTGACCCGCCCCGTGTCATGAGTGGTAGGACAATCCAAGTGATTGCGCAGACCTGGCGCATTTTTCCCTGGCTGGCAGTTGGGCTTTTGGTCCCGCGCCAGTTGCGCGCCCAGACGCCGCCGCCCGTGACCGTCGAGCGCGAAGCGGGCGCGGAAGACTGCCCGGACACGGCCGGGCTCGGCGCTCGCATCCAAGCCATGCTCGGCCACGGTGCGGCAATCCCCGACTCGACGGCCTATCGCGTCAGTTTCAGCCATAGCCCGGGCGTGTTCAGCGCCGCGATTCGCTCCGGCGCGGACGGCGCCACCGTGCGCTACCTGAACGCGCGCGAACCGAGCTGCGCCGCGCTCGCCCACGCGACCGCGCTCGCGCTCGCGGTTTTGTTCGACGCAGACTTCGCCGGCAACGCCGACGGCGCGGCGAGCGATCGCGCTGCGCCGGCAAGCGCGGAACCACCCGCGCCGCCGCTCACGCCACCCCCGACGAAAACCGTGCCGCGCCATCCCGACGACGAAAGCGACGAAGACGAAGCCGCGAGCGGTCGTGCCAGCGAGCGCGTCGATCCGTGGTTTTCGCTCGGAGCCGCGGGCTTGGCCTTCGCGTTGCGACCGGTCGTGCCCGCGCTGCTCGCCGACTTCGGCATCGAAGCGAGTCACTTTCGCGGCAGCATGGGCGTGCTCTGGGTACCGCCCCAGACGATCCGCGTGCCGCCGGGCAGCGCCGACGAGAATTTGATCGGCGGCAATTTTCGCGGCTGCTACGCGATCGCGCGACGCGGCGTCTGGCGCTGGGATTGGTGCACGGGCGCCGTGATCGGCGCGGCGACCGCGGCGGCGCACGGCTTCAGCACGAACCAGCGGCACACCGAGCTCTTCTTGGCGTTTCCGCTCGAGCTCGGTCTATCGGCGCGGGCGCATTCTTTCGGCTGGCAGCTCGGGCTTTCGGGCCTCGTGCTCGCGCCGCCCAACGAGTTCAACGTCGCGGGCGTCGGTCTGACGTATCACGCAGCGCCGATCGCGGGGATGCTCGCGCTGCGCGTGTTTTTTCAGCCGCTGCGCTGATGGTTTTTCTTGCCCTGCGCGAGCACAGCGTTTGGCCGCTCGCGCTTCGAGTGACGCGACGGGCGCCTGTTCGGTCAGTTCTCGTTACTCGCCCTTCTTTCGAAAACCGTGATCAGCCTGGCGAATCAGTAGCTTTGTTTTATTTCCGGGCGGGCGGACCCAGGGCTTATCGGGCGCGACCGCGCGCGAGATGCGGCGAGGTCTCCGTTCATCACTTCTCCTGCTCTTCTGCTCTTCTTCGCGCCGGAGCGCGCGCGAAGGCTGGCAGCCAAATGCCCGGAAATAAAACAAAGTCAGCAGGTTCGCGCGGCTGATCACGGTTTTCGAAAGAGAGGCGGCCACGTTAGACTGACCGAACAGGCGCCAGTCGCGCAACCGGAAGCGCGAGCGGCCAAGGACCGTGCCTGCGCAGGGCCCCAAAAAAAACCTCAAGCAGTCAAATTCGGCAATGCCCCCGTGCAACACCCTGGAATACCGAACCCTGTGTCCGCGAAGCCCATCGCGTTCAGGATGGAGACAAGCAGGTTGTTGTGCGGTAAATCTTTGAATTGCAGTGAGCGGCCCATCTTGAAGTAGCTCGAGCCACCGGCGATGAGCCACGGGATGTTTTTGTAGTCGTGTGTGTTGCCGACGCCGAGCTCGTTGCCCCAGAGCAGCAAGGTGTTATCGAGCATGTTCGAGCCGTCGGATTCTTGGGTCGCGGCGAGCTTGTCCAGCATGTAGTTGACCTGCTGACCGTGCCAGACGTTGATCTTGATCAGCTTTTCGACGCTGACCGCGTCGTCGTCGCTCGAGTGCGAGAGACCGTGGTGCTCTTCGTTGACGCCGGCGAACGGGAAATATTGCCAGCTGTCCGCGTTCGCGAACATGAACGTCGATACGTTGGTCAGGCCGCAAATGTGGGCGAGCAGCATCAAATCCATTTGCACTTGGCAGATCGGCGCGAACGTCGCTTCGTCGGTCGAGTCGTAGGTGCCGGGCTTCATCGGTGGCGTGCAGGACATCGACGAAGCGGTGAGTTGCTGCTCGACCGTGCGAATGCCGGTGAGGTGCGCGTCGAGCCGCGCTTTGTCCTCGGCGCTGAGCTTGGTTTCGAGCGACTGAATATCGCCGACCACGAAGTCCAAAACGGATTGCCGATCCGCGATCAGCTGCGCCAGCTGAGATTGCGACAGGTTGCTGTTAGCAAACATGCGCCCGTACATCTGCGCGGGGTCGTCGATCGGGGGGTTCGGTTCGTTCGCGGCGCGGTAGGAAATCGTGTCGAGCGGGTGGCCGCCGGCCACGCGCGCGCCGAACTCCAGCGAGGGAAACGCGGATTTAGTGCCGATCGTGTTGGCGATGTACTGATCGACCGAGATGCGATCGGCATAGCCCGCGGGCCCGCCCGCGCCTTGAAAGCTGCCTGCGAGCAAGGAGCCGCCGGTGAGCATGCCGCCAGGGCCTTTCATGTGCGGTCCGCCGGGCTTCATGCCCGTGGTCTGGCCGACGTTGTCGGTCACGGTCGAATACATGTGCACGCCCTTCAAGACC
>DASYCL010000874.1:0-10194 GCA_036500245.1 Polyangiaceae bacterium
CGCGCGCGCTTCCAGCTCGAGATCCAAGCGAACGAGCGGGATTTGGCCACTTATCACCAGAGAATCGAGGAATTCCGCAACGCGATCGAAATCGGAAAGGCGCAGATCGGCTTCGGCGATCAGCGCTATATCGACGATCAAGACACGCGGCAGCGTTTCCGCGAGCTGTTCGCGCGCGAAGTGGCGCTGGCAGCCTCGGGCCAAGACTCTTCGGACGCAGCGGCCTACGCCAAGTCGATCCAATCCTTGCTCTCGCGTGCGGACAATGACGACGCTTCGCTCGATGCGCAGCGCGTGAAGTGGGAAAATCAAGCCGTCGAACAAGCGAATCAGTTGCGCGACAAGATCGCGCAAGAGGTCGCGCTGGTCGAAACCTACGCCCAGAATCTGGATGGTCTCGATCAGCAAGCGCGACTCCTGGTCGGCGAAATCGCGATGAAGAATTTCGGCCTGGTGCGCGATCGCTTGAAGAGCATCGTGCTCAGAGCCGACACGGGCATTGTGCAAGAAGCTTGGGAAGTGCGCGAGGAGCAGGCGCTCCGCGTGCGGAATCTGCAGCGCGAGCGCGCGCGCGAAGAACAGACGTTGAACGACGAGCTCCGTGAAGTGCTCGACGATGCGGAGGATCAACAATGAATCGCAGTCTGAGCACCGGCACCGGGCTTCTCACCGCCGTAGCGATCATCGCTGCAGCCGTTGTGTCGCCCGAGGTCGCGCGTTCGGCGCCGGGTACAGCGCCAGCAGCGAGCGCATCGGCATCGGCCACCCTGACGCCGTCGACGAGCGCTAGCGCGTCTCCGGCGGGAAGCGTTGCGGCGCCGACGACCACTGCCGCGTCCGCGCTCGTTGCCGGACCTTCGTCCGCCGTGAGTTCCGGTGTCGTGAAGTTGAAGAAGGGCGCGCCCCCGCCGCCGCCGCCGACCTCGGCCCAGCTCAAGGCACTCGGCATCTTGCAGCAAGAGGCGCAAAGCTACGAAGATGGGTCGAAGGACTATCGTCGCAATCTGACGATGATCGTGCGTCATCATTACGAGCAGCGCCGGCAACGCGTGCTCACTGCGCTCGATCGCGAAATCACCGATGAAAAGCACACGTTGGACGAGACGCGGCAGGAAGCCATCGCTCGTCTCGAGAGCTTCGTCGAACGCTACAGCGGCGCGAACGCGGACCCGAAAGCAACGCCGGACGCGATGTTCCGGCTCGGCGCGCTCTACGAAGAGCGCGCGCGCGCGAACTCGGACGCCGATCTCACGACCGGTCTCGATCCGGCGATCGCGATGTATCGCCGCTTGATCAAAGAGTTTCCGCACTACGAAGAGATCGCTGCTGTTCACTACTACCTCGGCCACTCGTACACGGACGCGGGGCGGATCGAAGAAGGTCAACAGGCGTGGCGCTCGCTCGTCTGCAACAACCGCTACACCGTCAAAGACGATCCGAAAGATGCAGGCAAGATCGCGCTCGATCCCCTGCCGCAAGATCACGACGATAAGTTTTGGCAGGACTGGTACAACCGAAACCCAGTTCCGCTCGATCAAGTAGGTAAGGGCAAGAGGCCTGTGCCGCGCCCGGCGCCGAGGAAAGGCAAAGCCGCCGCTGCGCCCACGAAGCTCGGGTTTGGTGGCGACGCAGAAGAACGGACGTTCGTCGATCCTTACGACGGCTGCGTGCCACTGCCGCAGAAGACCGACCCCGGCCAAGATCCGCGGTATTTATCGGAAATTTGGTGGCAGCTCGGTAACTTCCATTTCGACCAGATCGATCCGCACGGCGGTCCTTACAACTTGAACCGCGCCGTCAGCGCCTACGATCGCTCGATGGAATACAAGACGCCGCCGATCTACGGCGTCGCGATGTACAAGCAAGCTTGGACTTACTACAAGCAGCAGCGCTACAAGACGGCGGTCGAATGGTTCGTGAAGCTGCTCCGCTATGCGGACGAGCAAGAAGCGAAGACCGGCGATCCCGGCGCTGACTTCCGCTCGGAGGCGTACACCTATATCGCCGGTTCGCTCACGTACGTCGATTTCGACGGACCGCCGCCGCAAGATCCGTACATCCCGCGCAATGACGTGCTCGACACCGAAACCGATCCGGTGAAGGCCGAGCAGAAGATGGCGATCGCGATCCAGCGCGTGCAGGATCCGGCGCTGATTCCACAAGACCAAAAGTGGACCGTCGAGATCTACAAAGCGCTCGCCCAGGAGTACATCGAGATCACGCAGAACCGGAACGCAGTCGCGATGCTGGAGCTCACGCTCCAGAAATTCCCGATGAATCGCGACGCACCGGTGATGCAAAACAAGGTCGCGGAGCTCTACGACGAGCTCACGCGCTTGGCTCCCGAAGGTTCGGCCGCGCGCGCCGACTACGCATCGAAAGCGCTCGAAGCGCGCACCAAGCTCGCCGCTTATGTCGGCACGACGCCGTGGGTCGACGCGAACAAGGATGACCCCGAGGCGCTACAAACTGCCGAGCAACTCGTCAAGGGCGGCCTCAAGCGCGCCGCGGCCGATCACACGAACTTCGCTCGTGGTTACTACCAGAAGGCGCTCGAGTTGAACGACGCTGGCGAACAGCGCGGGCTGATCGAAAAATCGATCGCCGAGTATCGCTTGGCCGAGACCGGTTGGGCCGCGTACCTCGATCAAGATCCGACCGCGATGGACGCGTACGAGAGCCGCTACTGGCTCGCGGACGCGCGCTACTGGGTCGCGGTCTTGCAAATCGCGATCAATCGCACCCCGACTCCGGACGAGATTCGTTCGGCGCACGACAGCGCGGTCGCCGTGCGCGACTCGAACGAGGACGACAAGTACCTGCAACCCGCGGCCTATGACGTCGTCACGCTCGCCGAGCGAGTGCTCGACGATTTGTACCGTCAATACGACGAGAGCAAGGGCTCGAAGGGCATCGAAAAGCGCACCGAATTGCGTTTCTCCGGTGACGGCGACGCGCGCAAGCCGATCAAAGACGACGTGCCGCCGCCGGTGCTGGACGCGATCCGCGCGCGCGACGAATACAACGATCGGATCGCGCTCGACCGCGATCCGCAGAAGAACGGGCTCTTGTACTCGTTCCAGTCCGCGGACTTGTTCTTCGTCTACGGTCAGTTCGATGAAGCCCGCAAGCGCTTCACTCCACTTTATCAGCAATATTGCGGCGTGAACGAGTGGGGCTATCGCGCTTGGGAAAAACTCATCAGCATGAGCAACTTCGAGGGCAACGCGGACGAGAGCCGCAAGCTCGCTGAAGGCAAGAGCTGCGCGTTCGACGCCGAGAGCCAAAAGGCGGAAGAGTCGATCCGGAAACCGGTGAAGCAAGGCGTGGCTTACCTCGACGCGCGCAAGCTCTACGAGGAAGCCGAGAAAATGCCGGACGGCCCGGATCGCGTGAAGAAATGGCGCGAGGCCGCGGCCGCCTACAAGGTTGCGCTCGACGCGGCACCGGATCGTGACGAGGCACCGGAAGCCGCGATGAACGGCGCGTTCGCCTACAAGCAAGTCGGCGAGTACGACAAAGCGATCGAGATGTACGAGCTCTTCATCTCGAAGTACGGCAACGAGTCGACGCTGACCAAGCTGCAGAGCGGCGACGCGAAGGCGAAACCGCCGGTGCCGGCCGATCCGAAGAAGTATGAAGAGCGCGTGAAGTACCTACAGGGCGCGTACGACGCGCTCGCCGGTGCGTACGTACTCTTCTTCAACTACCCGCGCGCCGCGGAAACCTACGACAAGATCAGCACCAATACTCATTTCTCCCAAGCTGATCGGCGCAGTGCGGCGCATCAAGCGCTGCAGCTCTACTCGAGCCTCGGCGATCAAGGCGGGATGACTCGCTCGCGTCAGCGTTTCCAAGATCTCGGCGCTTCGCCGAAGGAACTCGCGGAGGCGGATTTCATCGTCGCGAGCGCCGATCTGAAGCGTTGGGATCCGTACAGCGGCGACACGGGTGCGAACGCCAACGCGCGTCGCGCCGCGCAGCGCGCGATGGACGACTACTACACGAACAATGTGAAGAAAGACGCCGCCGCACAGTACGTGGTGCAAGCCGCTTACTGGGGCGCGAAGACGCGCAAAGCCGTCTCTGCCGGTGACACCAATAAATATTGGGACAACACGATGGCCGCGTTCGAGAAATGGAAGCGACTCGCGCCGACCGAAGGCGGGAAGAACTCTGCGCTCGGTTCACGCGAAGCGGGCATGGCCGCCGAAGCCGAATTCACCGAGCTCGACGAAGACGATCAAAAGAACTTCGACTACGAGAGTGGTCATCACCACTACGCCGGCACTTCCGTCGAAGTCATCGCGCAATATCAGAAGGACGCGGGCGACGCGAAGAAGCGCTTCGACAAACTGCAACACGTGGTGGACGCGTACGTCTCTCCGGAATGGACGACGGCCGCGATCGCGCGTCAGGGCTCGCTGTACGACTCCTTGCGTACGGGGCTCTACAATACGCGCGCGCCGCAGTTGAAGATCTTCGACGCGAAGACCGAAGCCGTGCTCAAGCGAGCCGAAAACAGCGACAACCCGGACTTGCAGGAAAAAGCGGACGCGCTGCGAGTCAAAGTGCAAAACGCATGGCGCGATCGCCGCGACCAGGAGTTGAACAGCGCCGATCAAGTCATGATCGATCGCTACGCGACCGCGGTGGTTTTGGCGAAGCGCTATAGTGTTTCGAATCCGGAAGTGACGCGCGCGATTCGAAGGCTCGCGTTTTTCACCGACGTGATCGGCGAGGCGAAAATGCAGCAATACGCCGGGTCCGTGAAGGATCTGAACTACAGCGCCGGCATGTTCCCGCGCATGCGCCCCGGCCAAGACGCGGCTCCGGCGCCACAGGGATTGCCCGCGCCCTTACCGGCGTTCGTTCAATGAGGAAGATGAGGGAGATGAAAAGCGTGAAGGCCAACCAGAGCAAGAGCGCGCGCTTGAACCTCGCGTGCGCCATGCTCGGCGCGGGGTTGTTGAGCGTCGCGTGTGGCGGTGAAGCGGCGACGAGTAAGGGCGCGGCGTCGCCCGCCGAGCAGCCGCAGGCCTCGAGTGGCGTTCCGGCAGCAACTCCGTCCGGTCAACAATTCGGGATGCCAGACGCACCCACGAGTGCCGACGCTTCGGCCGCGAATCGCCCGAAGATGAACGCATCGGCGCAGACGGCGTACAACGCCGGGATGGCCGCCTTCAAGAACGGCGATCTGCAAGGAGCGAAGAATCAATTCACGCAAGCCACGACGGCCGATCCCAAGGCATATCAAGCTTTTTATTCGCTCGGTGTGGTCAAGGAGCGTCTGAACGAGACGTCGAGCGCGCTCACTTCATATCGTCAGGCGACGACCGTCGTGCCCGACTATGAGCCCGCGATCGTCGCGTACTCGGTGCTGCTCGCGCGTACGGGCAAGCCGGACGACGCGCTCGATTTTCTGAACCAGCGTCAAGCTCAAATGAACAAGAGCGCGGCGGTCACCGCGGCAATGGCCGAAGTGAAATCGATTCAGGGAAACTCCGGTGAAGCGCAGCGCCTCGCGCAAGCAGCGCTGAAGCTCAATCCGGATTATCGACCCGCGATGATCACACTGGCGCGCGATCACTATCGCTCGCGTCGTTTAGATCTCGCGCTCTACGCGCTGAAGGGCATCCTCGATGGTTACGGGGACGAGAATCCGCCGCGCGACAAGAACAACGCCGAAGCGCATCTACTTCGCGGCTTGATCTACAAGGAGCAGGGCCTACGCGGCGCGGCGATTCAAGAGTTGCAAAAGGCGCTCGATCTTCGCCCTGACTTGGTCGAAGCGCGCGTGCAGCTATCTTCGTACTATCTCGAAGCCGGCAATGCCGCGGACGCGCAGAAAATGCTCGAACCCGCGCTCAAGTACGACTCGGACAACGTGATCGCTCATCTGAATTTGGGCGATGCTTATCGCTTGCTGGGCCGTCCAGCGGACTCGAAGCGTGAGCTCGAATGGGTGAAGAGCCGTGATTCGAGCATCGCACAGGTACACTACGATCTCGGTCTCTTGTATCTATTCACCGACAATTTTCCGGGTATGACGCCGGACCAAGCCGTCGACGCTGCGACGGACGAGCTGAATCAATACAAGAAGATGAAGCCGCGCGTCGCAGGCGGCACGCCCGACGACACGGACGAACTGCTCGGTCGCGCCAAGACCAAGAAGGCTTTGATCGACTCGAAATCGACGGATACTTCGACGCCCGCGGCAGCAGCTCCGGCGGCAGCAGCAACGCCGGCGCCGGCGGCAGCTCCCGCACCCGCGAAGTCGGGGACACCCGCCGGCGCTGCCCCACCGGCCGCGGGCTCACCGCCCGCTGCACAGTTTGCGCCCGCGCCCGCGGGAGGAGCTAAAAAATGAAATCGATGATTCGCGTTTCGTGCGCGGCGCTAGTCGCTGCAACTGCGCTGCTCTCGTCGCCGGCGTTCGCGCAGAAGAAGGGCGGCCGCGTCGTCACGATCAGCGAGGTGACGATCGTCGGCCGCGTTCAGAAACCGATTGCAGCCGTCGACGTGAGCCGCATTCAACCGAAGCTCACGCTGGCTGAATTGCGGCAGCCGTTTTTGGATCGCATTGAGAAGGCGATCTATAACGATCCGTTCTGAGTTTGAGTCCGCTCGCTGTCCTCGAAGCGCCGTCCCTGCCTTGGGCGGCGCTTTTTGCTTGGGTCATTGCACTCGGTGCGGTTCTGCTCGCAGTTCGTAAGCGCCGGCAAGTGAAGCAACTTGCGCCGCCCAATTCGCAAAATTTATTGCTCGAACTCGGGTCCGACGGCGCTCTGGATCAAGACCAGCGCGCGCGAGCGCTGGCCGTCGCAGAATTGAATCAACGCCTCGGTGATGTCGCGTTCGAACTGGAGCTCATGCCCGCGACGTTTACGGCGCTGACTCGGATCTGTTTGGCGAGCGGCTCAGGGCTGGCTTTGTTTGCGTTGGTGACTTCTCCGGAGCTCACACCGCTCGCGCGCGCGGTGCGTTTGGCCATTGCAGCGTTCGCGGGCCTGGTTGGGGCGGGGTTGGTTGCGGCTGTCGGCCGCGCGGCCAAGGCTCAAGCCCGGCGAATTCGAGAAAATTGGGACAGCGCGTCGCGTGACGTCGGAAAAGCGCTGGGCGTCTCGCTCGAAGCTTCGGAGCGGGCGCGCGATACTTCGCGGTAACGACTTTCCCGAATAGACCGCTCCGGGCTACTCTCGCGTAGATCGTGGGAACAATCATCCGCGTGGGTTGTCGCATGGGACGGCCCCCAATGTTCCCGCTCTCGTGACGGCCAAAGAGGAAGCTTACGCATGACCCAAGGGTTTCAGCAGCCAGGTACCGGCCAATCGCAACGCCCCGGACAGATGACAGCAGTGATGCGCGCTGTTGCAGCGACGGGGCCGAAGGTGCTGCGCATTGGTGTCGTTCAGGGCGGGCGCGTTTCCGAAGAGCGAATCATCAAACAGCGCACGCACGTGACAGTCGGTCCGAGCGAAAAGAGCATGTTCGTCATCGCGACGACGAACGTGCCAGCTAGTTTCCGTCTCTTCGAGCTGGTCGGCAACGACTACCACTTGAACTTCTTGGACGGCATGACCGGGCGCATCGCGCTGCCGACGGGCATCTCGGATCTCTCCGTGCTCAAGGGGCAGGCGCGCCGCACGTCACAAGGCGCGTATCAAATTCGGTTGACCGAAGATTCGCGCGGCAAGGTCGTGATCGGCGACACCACGTTCCTGTTTCAGTTCGTCGCGCCGCCGCCGATACAGCCGAAACCGCAACTGCCCGTCGCAGTGCTGAGAGGCGCAAGCTCGATCGATTGGAACACGACGATCATCGCGGCGCTGTCGTTCCTCTTGCACTTCATGTTGCTCGGTTCGATCTATTCGGATTGGCTCGATCCGGTCGTGGATGACGAAGTCAGCGTCGCCGGTGTGATCGATTCTCTGAAGAGTTTGCCGCCACCGCCGCCGGTCGAAGAACAAACAGAAAAGCCCGACACCGACGCCAAAGCCGACAAAGCTCCGGAGAAGGCTCCCGCGGCGGCGCCTGCAAACAACGGCCCGAAAGCTCCCGCGGGGCAGATGAGCGAGAAGCAAGCCGCGGCGCTCCACAACGAGCTCGATCAACTGGAGATGCAAACGCTCGGCGCGCTGTCGAGCTCTGGCGCAGCCACCGCGGGCGTGCTCAAAGGCAGCGAAGTCGCGACCAGCGCGCTCGATGCCGCGGCCGCGAGCAACGCCGGTGTCGGCGCCGGCACCGGTGATCTCAAACTCGGCTCCGGCGGCGGGGCGATTCGACCAGGGCAGGGTGGAACGCTCGCCGGTATCGGTTCGAGTGGCCGCACTGGCGGTACCGAAGGCACTGGCACCGGCACTCACGTCGAGGGCCCGAAGGGCAACGCTGCGGTCGGTGGCGCTGCCGTCAGCGGTGGTACCGTCAGTAACGCTTCGCGCGTCGTGGCAGGAATGCGCGCGGGTTTCCGTGCCTGCTATCAGCGCGGCTTGGCGGAAAACCCGGACGCGGCCGGAAGCATCAAACTGACGATTCGCGTCGGACCTGGCGGTGAAGTCGCCGGCGTGAGCGCCTCACCGTCCGGCTCACTACCTGCGTCGGTCGTGTCGTGCGTTCAAGCGCGTGCACAAGCGGCACAGTTCGACCCGCCGGAAGGCGGCAGCGGTGCGGTGATCGCTGTCCCCGTCACTTTCGTGAAGCAGTAAGACCCATCGGTTGAACGGCGTCTGAACGACTGACGCCGCCTCAGCACCGTAGTCAATGCGGCTAGCGGCACGCCTCGCCCGGCCGCATGGCTGAACTGCTCGAAATTGATGCGCTTTCTAGTGGCGCGCTGCGTTGACATCGAAATTATAGCTTCATATACTACGCGGGCTTTTGAGAAGTCCTTCTGAGGGAGAGGCTTGGTAGCAAATGCGAGTATCAATTAAAGCTTGGGCGTTGTTGGCCGCGACTGGCACGTTGTGTTCTTTCGGCGTAGCTCTCGCGCAGAACAATGCAGGTTCCTCGTTCGAACTCAACTCGCAGCGCGACGCGAACTTGTCGCCGCAGCAAATGTTGCAGCGCGCTCGCGAATACAAGCCGATGATGGACAACGATGCGCTCGCCGTTCAGCGCCAAGCGAGCGACGCCAAGCAAAGGCACGACGTTGTGAAGTCGCTCTGTCTGAGCGACAAGCTCAGCCAGATCCACGTCGCAGTGAGCACCGCCTCGAGCCGCATCGATACGCTGGCCTCAGCGGTGAGTCACAACGATACCGACCGCTCGAAGCACGAGTTCACGATCATCCAGGTACTGAAGGATCGGGCGTCTGCCCTTGTTGCCGAAGCGAATCAGTGCATCGGCGAAGAGACGGGTTTCATTGGTGAGTCGACGGTGACTGTGACGATCGATCCCAACATCCCCAACACCGATCCTTCGGATTTCCCCAACGATCCGCTCGTCAGCGAACCGCCGGTGCTTAGCAGCCCGACGAAATAACGCCGATCGATTCCACTCTCTTTGCTGATCGCTTCCTCCTTCCCTCTGCCAAACGATCGGTCCTATGAAGTTCCGCCTTACGCTCGCGGCGACGCTGGTCCTCGGAGCCCTACCGCTCAAAGCACATGCTCAAATGCAGCCGTGGCTCGCAGATCGACGCTACGGCGAAGGTATCGGCGTGCGCGTCGGGAATCTCGAGCTTCATCCGGGTATTTCGGGCGAGGTTGGGTACGATTCGAACTACTTTTTGCGCGCGAAGGACGACGCGATTGGTCCGGTAATATCCGCGTATCGGTTGCGGGTTACGCCATCAATTTCGTTGGCGACTCTTGGCCAAGAACGGCAGCTGGGCATTAGCCCCGCAGGGCCTGCGCCGCTGCAATTCCGCGCTGGTGCCTACGCCTCGTACAATGAGCTAATCGCGGCGGACTCTCGGTATTCGACCCAGGTAAGCGACCAACGCCACCTCGATGCGGGTGGCGATCTCAACCTCAACGTATTTCCTGCCGGTCGGGTCGGTGCAGATGCCTATCTGAACGCCATACACGTGGTTCAGCCATCGAATGATACCGATACGGAGAACGCGTTCGATCGCGACAGCTTGCGAGTCGGGGCCGGCGCTACCTGGCGTCCAGGCGGTGGCCTCTTCAGCTGGCGTTTGGGTTACGAGTTACTTTACAGCTTCTTCGAAGACGACCCGTACAAAGACCTGAA
>DASYCL010000875.1:0-2448 GCA_036500245.1 Polyangiaceae bacterium
AGGCTTGGGACAACCGCAGTCCGCGCAACCTGCACATCCAGGTCTGGACGCCGAAGGTGTTCGACTCCGGCATGATCAAGACGGACCCGCGCTACAAGGGCAAGTACGTCGGTTTTGCCGTGATCGGGAACACGGATGGCACGAGTTCGTGCACTCAAAACAAGTACTCGATGTACAACTACAATCAGAAGAACTCGAGCGGCACACCGTGGGTCACGACGTTGATCTACCAATCGACGGTCGACCCGGGTGGCTTCTACATGGCATTCGAGGATCTGCCGATGTCGGCCGCGGATTGGCACCAGACCGGCGTACCCGGGAACATGGGCACGAACGACGGCGACTTCAACGACTTCGTGTTTTACCTCTCCGGCCTGAGCTGCGTGGGTGGCAATCAGTCGTGCATGACGGGCCTTCAAGGCGCATGCTCGCTCGGTCGCACGGACTGCGCCGTCGGTGGCGAGACGCAGGGCATGTGCCGCCCGGTGGTGCAGCCGGGCGCCGAAATCTGCGACAACGTCGACAATGACTGCAACGGTATGGTCGACGACGGACCTGGTCTCTGTCCGGATCCGGATAAGCCGATTTGCTTCCAAGGCAACTGCGTCGGCAATTGCCAGCGCGGTGAATTCCCCTGCCCCGACGGCACTGCTTGCAACGACTCGGGTCAATGCGTCGATCCGAAATGCACGACCGTGTCGTGTGGAATGGGTACGTCGTGCAAGAACGGGATGTGCGTCGATCCGTGTACCGACGTGACTTGCCCGAGCGGCTCCCAATGCGAGCTCGGGCGCTGCGTCGATCCGTGCGCTGGCATCACTTGTCCCTCGGGTCGCGTTTGCGACAAGGGCTTGTGCATCTCCGATTGTAGCTGCACCGGTTGCCAAGACGGTTTCACTTGCGGCGCGGACGGCCGTTGTTCGAATCCGAAGTGCGCCAACGTAACTTGCCCGATGGGTCAGACTTGCGGCACTGACGGCACTTGCGTCGATGCGTGCATCGGCGTCGTTTGCCCCGGCGGCGCGGCGTGCGTGAATGGCATGTGCGGTGCGCCAGGCTCCGGCTCCGGCTCCGGCGGCAGCGGCAATGGCCTCGGCGATGGCGGCTTGCCGATTGGATCGGGAGGCAGCATTTCGTTCGGCGGAGACGCCGGCACCACGGGCCGCTTGCAGCCGTCCATTCCGGCCAAGGGCTGCAGCTGCCGTGTCGGTCAAAACGAACGCGACCGCTCGAACACGCTCGCCTGGCTCTCGACCGCGTTCGCGCTCGGCCTCGCTGCGCGGGCGCGGCGGCGCAAGGGTCGCCCGAATTGAAGCGCTGAAATAGGCTGAATTCCGGCCATCCCAACGATGAAACGCCGGCTCGCGAGAGCCGGCGTTTTCGCGTTTGCAGCGCGCGTTCCTGCGGCCGTCGCTCGAGCTCTCGCACTGCGGGCGTGAGACTTCGGATTGCTTCAGCGTCACTTACGCAATTGACGCGAGCGCGTTGGCGGCGAACCCATGCACGACGCGCTTCGCCGCCGAACACGTTCAACGAATGCTCGTCCGGCGACGATGCACACGCTCCTCGTCTGAAGCCGTCGCGAATCAGTAGCGCGCGAGCTTCACGCCGCGCACTCGAAAGCGCGAACGAGTCGCGCGTCGTCGGCGACTCGGGGCGGCTCGACTTGCACAGAGCTCGCGACTCGACGACGGACGCCATACACGGTGAGCGAGTCGGATCGCCCCACCCTGATTGCGTCCATGCTCGGGATCAGTCGCGGCATGCGTCTACGCTCTACGTCTCGCTGCACATCCCTTCGCGGCGCTGCGCTCGCGGCGCGGCGCTCGCGCGGCTTTGCTCGAGCGTGATTCTCTCTCGCGCGACCGCGCAAGCTGCGCGACTCGTCGAAGCGTCGACTCGTCCATTTGTCGAGACGCGATCAACGCGTCCTGCTACGTCGCGTGACCTTCGCTTTGCTCTTTGTTTTCTTCGTCGAGCGCAGCGACACTAACCACTTAGGGTGATTTCGCGCCGCACACTTGAAAGGTGTGACGCTTTTGCATTGCAGATTTGCAATCTGAAAGATAATTGCTCGGGGAGGACTTGTATTCTGACCGCATGGCGGTTATTCACTCCCTCGCTTACTGAGTGGCATATGGAAAGCTGAGATATGATGTCTTGCGGATGGACTGAGAGGGGTCGAATACTCGCCAGCGTGGAGCGTTTGCGCCGGGCGATCATGGCGGCCTGCGCCACATTTGCGATCCTGCTCTGGTTCACGAGCTTCGCCGGAGCGGCCGCGCCGAGCATGATCGAGCGGCTAATTACCGCGCAAAAACCGCTGCAATCCAAGAAAGACGAACCGGTCGACCCGCGCGAACTCGCGACGGCCATCGCTTCGGTGCCCAAAATCAACCGCGAGTGGGCTGCGTTGATCTTGACCGTGGCCGCGCACGAGTCCGCGCT
>DASYCL010000876.1:0-4462 GCA_036500245.1 Polyangiaceae bacterium
AAATAGCCGCGTACGTACTCCGAATAGGTCGGGTTACTGCGAAACCCATAACCGTCGCCGATTTCGTCCAGCCGAACGCCCCGATGTTCGTATTCGGCGCGGAGCTCTTGCACCAGTTCTTCCGCGCGCTTCTTGTCGATCTTGGCGGCGCGCGCAAGGTCTTTGATCTCGAGCGGATGGTCCGAAACGAAAAGCAGCGCTTCGAGCAAACCCTTGATATATGCACCCGTGTCGTCGATTCGACTCTCATCGACCAAGGACGACCCCTCGCCCATCAGCGCTTGGCCTTCGAACGAGCTGTCGTCGGCGGCAGAGTCGCTTGCTTTTTCGAGGTTCGGCGGTGGCGGCTTGAGCGTCATTGCGTCCGATTCACCGGACTCCGGTGGCGGCACGATGCTTTCGGCAGCTTCTGCGTGTTCCGGAACCGCGTTTTTCGCGGTCGCCGCTAGGTCTGGCGCTTCCGATGTTTCGCTTGCAGCCGTTTCGGAGGCGGCCGTTTCGGCTACGTCCGCGAGCGCCTCGGGTTCAGCGGCGCGCTTGGGTTGTGCGATCTTGCGTTTCCTGGCTGCCATCAATTGCGCTCCGCATCGGGCGTGTCATCGGTTTCGGGCGACTCGGTCTCGGCTTCGTCGTCCGGATCGTGTGCTTCGTCTTCGGCCATCTCGTCGTCTTCGTCGGGCTCGGCTTCATCCGCGC
The DNA here is from genome assembly GCA_036500245.1 of Polyangiaceae bacterium. GTDB lineage: Bacteria > Myxococcota_A > Polyangia > Polyangiales > Polyangiaceae > PMG-095. The sequence goes on from DASYCL010000876.1 coordinate 697, forward strand.
TGGCCGGCTCGGCCTCCGATTGCGCTTCGAAATCGCGCGACGCGCCGCCGTAGGCTCGATCCAAATCATCCGACAAGGAAGCCGCTTCGCCGTCCTCGTTCACCGCCAATTCGATGAAGATCGGCGTGAGCGGCCCTTCTTGTTCCACGCGCGTGAGCCGAAGCCGCGTCATCTCCAAAATCGCGAGGAACGTCACGATCAAGTCGGCGCGCGTGCGCGAGCCGTCGAATAGCTCTTCGAACAGCACTTTTCCGCGTGACTTCAGCAGATCGGAGAGCTCGTTGATGCGATCGGTGATCGAAAAGCGCTCGAAGTCGATTTGGTGATCGACGGTGGTTTTCGCGCGCGAAAGCACGCCCTGAAAGGCATCCAGCAGCTTGAACAAGCTGAGCCCGGCGAGCGGCGCCACACCTTCGACATTGGGCGCCGGCACTCCGCGCAAAAACACGTCCCGACCCAGCACGGGATTGTCCGCGAGCTCTTGGGCAGCGTGTTTGTACTTTTGGTATTCGAGCAGACGGCGCACGAGCTCGGCCCGCGGATCGAGCTCGACATCGCCCTCGTCCTCCTGGTCGGTCGGAACGACGGGCAGGAGCATCTTCGACTTGATGTGCGTGAGCGTCGCCGCCATGACGAGGTATTCGCTCGCCACGTCGATGTTCAGCTCCTCCATCAACGTGATGTATTCGACGTACTTCTGCGCCACGAACGCGATCGGGATGTCCATCACGTCGAGCTCGTGCTCTTCGATCAAGTGCAAGAGCAGATCGAGCGGGCCCTCGAAAGTCGGCAACTTGACGCTGTAGGTCCCGACGCGCGCCGGCGCGTTCGCGCCGTCCGCCTCCGGAACCGCGCGCCCCTCTGCCGCTATCGGCTCGGGCGGTGGTTCGGAGGGCAAGTCGTCGCTCATGGCCGGCGGAGCGTAGTGATGCGACCCGAAAGTCACAATGCTTTCGTTCGCGGGGCATTTCCCGCGGTTCCACGCATGGTTGCGGCCGGAGACGGCGCTTCCGGGCGGGACCTGCGGCCATGCTAGGCTGTGCCAGCCATGGGCGAGCTCCGGCGTCGCTGCGCGAAATGCGGAGAGAGCTACGCCGAAGGCGTGATTTTCTGTCCGCGCGACGGCAGCGCACTCTCGCAGCGCGCCGCCGACAGCGGCCCGGATCCCTATTTGGGTCAGACCATCGCCGGCGCTTTTCGCCTCGAGGCGTTGATCGGCGCGGGCGCGGTCGGTCGCGTCTATCGCGCGCATCAGCTCGGCGTCGAGCGCACGGTCGCGCTCAAGATCATGCACCGCGACTTGGCCGCGAACGAAGTCTTGCGCAGCCGCTTTCGCCGCGAGGCGAAGGTCGCCGGCTCGCTCAGCCATCCGAATCTGGTGAACGTGATCTTGCTCGGCGAATGCTCGAGCGAAGGCGTCACGGTCCCGTTCATTGCCTTCGAATATTTGGATGGGCTCTCGCTTCGCTCGGCGATTTTGGCCCAGGGTGCGCTCGGGCAAGCGCGCGCGCTGCACGTCGCGTTGCAAATTGCCGATGCGGTCGGCGTCGCGCACGAGCATGGTATCGTGCACCGCGATTTGAAGCCGGAAAACCTGATGCTCGTGCCGCGCGGTGATGATCGCGATTTCGTCAAAGTGCTCGACTTCGGCGTGGCGCGCGTCGATCACGGCGATCCTTCGATCGCGACGCACGCCGGCGCTATTTTCGGCAGCGCGCGCTACATTTCGCCGGAAAGCGCGGCCGGGGGCGAAGCCACGCAAGCGAGCGACGTCTATGCCCTGGCCACGATTTTCTACGAGTGTCTCGCCGGTGTTCCGCCGTTCGATGGCGCGAACCCCGTACAAATCCTGCTCAAGCAACAACGCGAGCCGGTGCCGCCGCTAGCCTCGCGATCGATGGCGCGCGACGTGCTGCCCGAGCTCGCGCGCTTCATCGAAGGAAACTTGGCCAAGGATCCTGCAGCGCGCTCGCCCAACGCACGCGCATTCGCGCGTGAGCTCATCGCGATCGCAAACAGCTCCGGGATCGCGCTCGAGCTCGGCGCGTCGCGCGAGTCCGCGTTGATCGGCGAAACTCGCCGCGGCTACGCCGTCACGCCGAGCGCGGAGGCGGGCCGAAGCGAGCTTCACACTGCGAAACTGAACTCGGCGGATCACCGTTCTCACGCGCGAGCTGCCGCGCTCGGTGCGACGCGGCCGGCGTTATTCGTGCTTTTGTGCTTCGTTTTGGGCGCCAGCGTCGCGCTCGGCGTAGCCGCGAAACTCGGCGCGTTCGCCGGCAATGCGCCGAGCTCCGCGAGCGCGAAAGGTATGCCGTGAAACGGCTCGCCGCCTTCGCACTCGCGCTGTTTGGCTTCACCTCTGCCGGGCACGCAGCGGCGCAGAATCTGCCAGGCCAGCGCGGCTCGCCCGACGATCTCGACGAGGCGCGCGTTGCGCGCGGTTTCGCCGCACTCAATCGCCCGACCGGCATCGCCGAAGCCGGCGTCGGTTGGCTCACCCTGCCCGGCGCTTTGGTCTGCGCGGAGCGCAGCAGCGGCAACGGTTGCAAAAAAGGCGACACGAGCTTCGAGCTCGACGCCTGGGAGCTCTATCGCGCCAATCGTCGCTTTGCGTTCGGCGCCGGGTTCTTGCTCGGTTTGATCCCGACCACGGACGCGCCGCAAAGCGATCCCATGGGCATCGTGCGCAATCACACGCGCAGTTACCTCACACTCGAGGGCACGATTCGCCACTATCCTTACATCAGCGAAGGCGTCGAATTGTGGTGGGGCATCACCGGCGGCCTGGCAGTCGTCAACGATCGCTTTTCGGTGGAAGACAACCAAGATCTCGCGCTCGTCGGCGGCAACGGCGCGACCATCCGCACCGAGGGGGCGACGATCGGCGTGGCGGGCGGCCCGGTTTTTTGGCTCGCCAACCATTGGTCGCTTGGCACGACACTGCGCTACGGCAATTGGTTTTTGCCGACGAAAGCCGCCAAAGACCCGCTCTTGGACGAAGCCTCGCTCACTGGGCGAAACACCATTTTTTCACTCGGCGTCACGCTCGCATATCGCATTCCGTTGTGAGTACGCTACGGGACGTGCGCGGCGATGGCGGCTAGCAACGTCGTCATGCGTTCGAACAGCAGCGCGAACGCGCCCAGCATGAGTATCGAGCGCAGCGGCGCGAGTAACGCCGCGATCGAAGCCGGAGTGGCCGCGCGCGCGATCAGCGCGTTCGACAACTCGAGCACGATCGATACTGCGACGATCGGTGCCGCCACTGCCAGCGCGAGTTCGATCGCGTGGGTCAGTCCGAGTGAGACTTGCCAGAGCAGGCCATGTGAAATCGTCGTGCTGGTCGTGAGCGCAGCGACGACGCGCGCCGCTCCGCCTCCCTCCAAAAAAACAATCGCCACGAGCAGAGACAAGAGCGCACCGAGCGGCGAAGTCTCTGCGTCGACGATCGGCAGCGCTTGGGTTTCGCGCGCGCCGCGCAAATTATCGGTCAAGCCGCCGGCCATGCCCGCTGCCCAGAGCACGCCCGCGGCCGACAGCGCGACGGGCAACCCGCGCGCGGCTTCGAACAACAGCGCGAGCCCGAACGGTACGCCGGTATCGGCGGGCGTGAGCGCGGGCGCGATGCTCACGGCGAGAGCGAGCCCGAGCGCGGCGCGACTCTGCACCGGCAAGGCGGTCAGCCCGAAGGCCGGAACCAGAGTCAAAGCCGGCGCGACGCGAGCCCACGCGAGCGCCCAGCCGCGCAAATCGATCGCGCCGC
>DASYCL010000877.1:0-3032 GCA_036500245.1 Polyangiaceae bacterium
TCGGCGCGATCGATGCGATCGTCGACGTCGTCGGGGCAGCCGCGTGCTTCGACTATCTGGGCGCGGAGGTCGTCGCGTCACCGCTGCCGATGGGGCGCGGCAGCGTGCGCTGTCAGCACGGTGTTTTGCCGTTGCCCGCGCCGGCGACGGTGACGTGTTTGCGCGGCGTGCCCACGGTCGACGCGGGGCTCGAAGCCGAACTCGTGACGCCCACCGGCGCCGCGATCGTCGCGACGGTGGCGAAACAGTTTGCGGCTTGGCCGGCGTTCGCGCCCGAGCGCGTCGGTTGGGGTTTTGGCACGCGCGGTTTGCCGGATCGATTGAATGCCCTCCGCGTCGTGCTCGGTGAGGCGCGGGCGAAATCAGCCTCTGCCGGCGAAGCGACGCACGTCGTGCTCGAAGCCAACGTGGACGACATGACCGGTGAGCTCGCGGCGCATGCGCTTGCGAATTTGCTCGAGAGCGGCGCGCTCGACGCTTGGGCGACGCCGATCGTAATGAAGAAGGGTCGGCCCGCGCTGATCATTTCGCTGATCGCCGAGCGCGGTGCGGAACAGCGCTTGGCCGAAGTGCTCTTGCGCGAAACGCATTCGATCGGCGTGCGGCACACGCCGGTATCTCGCACGGAGCGGCCGCGGCGCACGATCGAGGTCGAGACCGAGTACGGAAAAATTCCGGTCAAGGTCAGCGAAGGGCCGTTCGGCGCCGCGCGGGTGAAGCCGGAATTCGACGCGTGCGCGGCCGCAGCGCGCGTGCACGGCGTACCCGTCAGTGTCGTGATCGGGGCTACCATCTCCGCGTACGGACGTTAGGGCTGAGCCTCGGGCATCAATCCTGACCGTTGGTCTGATCCTTCAGGTTGTTTTCTGGCCCTGCGCGCGCATAGCGCTTGGCCGCTCGCGCGTCGAGCAACGCGACTGGCACCTGTTCACCCCTTCGGGCGTCACGAAGCGCGTCGGTCAGTTCCAACGTGCCCGCCTCTCTTTCCCCCCGTCGGAGATCGCGAAGCGCGTCGAAAACCGTGATCAGCCCGGCGAATCAGTAGCCTTGTTTTATTTCCGGGCAACCGGCCCAAGCCCTTCGCGCGCGCTCGGGCGCGAAAGAGAAAGGAAAAGAAAGCGGGGAGACGCGATAGACGGCAATCAATCCGGTCTCTCGAGCTGAAAACCCGCGGCTTCCCAGGCGAGCACGCCGCCCTCCAGGAACGCGACCGGCACGCCTTGTTCGGCCAGCTTTTGCGCGAGATCTTTGGTTTGATCGCCGGCGCGACAATAAACCACCGGGGTTGCGGGGAGCATGTGTAGCTCCGCCAGCCGAGTTTCGATTTCGCTAATCGGCATATTGACCGCTTGCGGCAGGTGGGCGCGCGCGAACACCGCGGCTTCGCGCGTGTCCACGGGCACTGCGCGACCGGCTTGCACGAGCTGAGCGAGCTCGTCCGGCTTCAGCGCGCCTTCCGCGCGCGGCAGGAACGGATCGAGCATGTCCCTGAGTTCGCGCCGCGGCACGGCGCCGACTTTGCCGCCCACCGGTCGACCTTGATGGAATACGACGAAGGTCGGCACCGACTGCACGCCCATTTGGCGCGCGATCGTCGGGGAGCGATCGATGTCGATGGTTACGATTTTGGCTTTGCCCTTCAGCTCTTCGGCGAGCGCTTGCAGTTCGGGTGCGATCGTTTTGCAGGGGCCGCACCATTCGGCGCCGAACTCGACCAACACTGGCTCTTCACTGAGCAACACTTCTTGCTCGAAGTTTCGTTCCGTCACGGTCGGAAGGGGCATGGCGATTCTCGGGAGATCCGGGGGAAATTTGAGGTGTTATGCAGCTCACTCGCGAGCATTGCCAGTGGCAATTTGGCGGCGCGCTGCGCTGTCGATGGCTAAGGCGGCGCAGGCGGCCGAAAAAGAGCGTGCAAGGCGACGGTTAGAAGTGCCACGGACCCGGCTGCCAATATGCTCGCGAGCGGGTTCGGGTTCGGCGCGCCGAGTAGTACACCCCAAGTCGGCGGAGCGGCCGGAGGGCGCAGCCCAGCTTGGGTCAGCGCCGCGTCCAGCGCGATCAGCCAAGCGATGCTGAACGACGCGCTGACCAAAACTGGGCCGATCGAAGTCGGCAAACGCTGGCGCACGAGCGCCACGATCGGCGTGCTGCCGAGCGCGCGCGGCCCGAAGTCGTGATCGCTCGCCTCGAGCCGCACTGCTTCGCAGCGTAAGAGCCAGGCGAGCTCGAGCCCATGCAGCGCGCCCAGTGCGCAGAGATAGATGAGGGTGCGCGTCGACCAAGCCCAAAGCACCGCGGCGATGAATACCGTCGGCAGCGAGCTGACGCAGTTGCACACGAAGCGCAGCGCCGAGTCGAACACGCGCGGCCCGCTCGCTGCGACGATTCCGCACGGGATCGCGACCGCGAATGCGACCGCCATGACGAACGAGCCGCCGAGGATCGCGAACTCGAGCCCGCGCGCGTAGATGCCGAGCGCGACCGAACGCGAAGCGAGCAGCGTGGCCACGAGCACGAGCAGTGCGGCTGCGCCGAGCGCGACGATCGCGCGTCGCTTTGCCGAAAGCGATTCGCTCACGATTCACCTGCGCTCGCGCGCGCCGTCACGCGCGGGCGCACGACTTCGGCGAGCTCGCGCAAGAGTAGCGTTGCCAGCGCGAGCGCGAGCGAAGCGGCCATCCAAGCGTTCGTATCGCCGGAGCCGAGCGCGCGCGCCGCTGCACCGCCGAGACCGTGCAAGTGAAAGCCGAGCTCGACCAGCACGATCGCGCTGAGTACGAACGGCGGATACGTCGCGCCGAGCGGAGCCGAGACGGAAAACGCGCTGGCGAGCGGAGAAACAGCGTTAGCCGTCAGCGTCGAGCGCGATAAATGGCGCGAGACCCAAGCCGCGGTGGTGAGCATCACGATCGTCGCGGCCGCGAAGTAACTCGCGCGGCTGGGCCCCGTGCCGGACAGCAGGCGCACGAACGTCGCGCAGGGGATGGCCGCGAGTGCCGTGCCGAGCACGGCCGAGGCATAGCGTGCCG
>DASYCL010000878.1:0-23300 GCA_036500245.1 Polyangiaceae bacterium
CTTGACTCGTGAGGGGGCTGGTGGCTAACTCCCGCTCCCTTTCAGAGGCCCTTGTCATGAAGCGTACTTTTCAGCCCCACAACACCAGCCGGCTCCGCACGCACGGCTTCCGCAAGCGTCTCAGCACCAAGGGTGGGCGCAAAGTTCTCGCGAATCGCCGCCGCAAGGGCCGCGTGCGTCTCGCCGTCACCGCCTACGAGAAGTGAACGCAGGCTCGGGTACGCCCGCCCTCGCGAGGGCGCGCTTCCCTGCGCTAGCGCGTGTCCGTAAGCGCGTCGAATTTCTCAGCATTCAAGAGCGCGGCCAGCGTATCTCGACGCCGCGCTTCGTGCTCATTCTGTCGCTCCGCGTTGCGCGCGATCCGGCTTCGAATCTGGCGCGGCTCGGGATCACGGCGTCGCGCAAGGTCGGCAATGCGGTCGTGCGCAACCGCGCTAAGCGGCTGATCCGCGAAGCATTTCGCGCCACGCCCGAGCTTTGGCCCCCGGGCGTCGACGTCGTCGTGATCGTGAAACGCTCGCTCGGCGAGAGCAAGCTCGACGGCACGGTGGCGGAGTTTCGCGCCGCGCGGCCGCAAATCGAGCGCAAATTGGCGCAGCTTCGCAGTCAGAGCGAGCTCAAAAAAGCGCCGAAGGACTAGCCAAGCTGGCTCGACGGCCGCACACTCGGCGAGCCCGCCCATGCTGGCCCAGGCCCTCATCTTTCTGATCCGCGTCTATCAACTCACGCTTTCGAAGCTGATCGGGCCGGTCTGTCGCTTCGAGCCTTCGTGCTCGCGCTATGCCGCGGAATGTTTGCGCCTTCACGGCGCGGCGCGCGGCAGCTGGCTCACGGTTCGGCGGCTTTCGCGCTGCCATCCGTTCCATCCGGGCGGCTACGATCCCCCGCCTTTGCCGCGGAGCCCGTCCTAAGCCCCAAAAACGCGGCGGATCTCCGGCGCGGCCATGGTACAGGGGCACCCAGTCGCTCCCCGCGGCCGCCGAGGCCCCCCGAAAAGCAGAGTCGAAGTCGTTATGGACAGAAGCAGCATTGGTCGCTTGTTGGTTATGGCGGCCCTGGCGTTCCTTCTTCTTCAATTCGGGCCGAAGTTGTTCGGAGGTGGCAAGCAGACGGCGCAGCCGCTCAAGGCCGAGAGTCAGCTCGAACTCGACGCAAAGTCTGGCGCGCCGGAACAGTTCTGCGACATTTGGACGCCGGAATTCCGCGCGCAACTCACGACGCGCGGCGCCGCCGTACGCCATTTCCAGCTGCTGAAGCCCAAGTACGAGACCAACGGCAAGCCGATCGATCTGTCGACCACGCCGGATCAAGAATTCTATCGGCAGCTGCGCTTCGACTTCCGCAACACGGCGGGGCTGCCGCCGAACAAGGAGTGGAACGTCGACGGCGATTCGTTCAACTGGAAGCTCGCCAAGAGCGACGGCAAAAGCTGCGTCTTTTCCTACCACGACGAGAAGGTCGACCTACAGAAGACCGTGTCTTGGACGGGGCGACCCTACGAAGTGGCGGCGCAAGCAACGATCACGAACGCGAGCAGCCGCAGCCTGTACCACTCGCTCACCGTGCACACGGACGCCTGGTACACGGCAAAAGAAGTCAAAGGCAGCATGTTCCGGCAGAGCCCGCTGGTCACGCGCGTGGAGTGCTTGCTCGACGAAGGCAAGCCGAAGCGCCTGATGGAGAGCGACTTCGACGCCAGCAAATTCTCGGACACCGAGCACTTTCCGACTACTTCGCTCGATCCCGGATATTGGTATCAAATCGCGGGCAAGCCGGCCTATGCGGCGGTCTCCAACGCTTACTTCGCGCACGCAATCGCGCCCGATAAATCGCCCACCGTGCCTGTGTGCCAGCTCTTGATCGACGAGCGCAAAGGCGGCGATCCCGAGCTCAACGGCGCGATCTACCGCGCGCGCCTCGCCTATCCCGGCGTCGATCTCGCGCCCGGGCAGAGCGCGACGTATTCAGTGCTCAGCTACATCGGGCCGAAGGAGCGCAGCGTGCTGGCGGCCGCGGGGGGCGGCACGCACCGCTTCAGCGAGCTGATCGACCTCGGTTTCTTTTCCTTCATCGCCAAGTGGCTAGTGAAGTTCTTGCTCGTCGTGCACAGCGTGATCCCGAACTGGGGCGTCGCGATCATCATCTTGACGGTGACCGCGCGCACGCTGCTCTTCCCGCTCACGGTGCCGGGCATCAAGGGCTCGATCAAGATGCGCGAGCTGAAGCCCGAGATCGACGCCATGAACGAGAAGTTCAAGGACGATGCGCAGGCCAAGGGCCTCGCGCAAATGGAGCTTTGGCGGAAACACAACGTGAACCCGGTCAAGGGTTGCTTGCCGCAGATGGCGTCGATGCCGGTTTGGTTCGCGCTCTACACGACGCTGCAAACCGCGGTCGAGCTCTATCACATCCCGTTTTTGTGGCTGCCGGACCTGTCGGCGGCCGATCCGCTCTACATTTTGCCGTTCGTGATCGGCTCCACGTCGTTCATGCAGCAGCGGCTCATGCCGCAGCAGGGTGACGCGACTCAGCAGAAAATGATGCAGTACCTGATGCCGATCATGTTTACCGTTTTCATGCTGTTTTTGCCGGCCGGCCTCGGGGTATACATGTTCACGAACGGCGTGCTCGGGATCGTCCAGCAACAAGCAGTGGAATGGCACGTGCGCCGGCAAATGAAATCCGGTGGCTCCGGCTCGGGTAGCGGAGACATCAAGGTAAAAGTGATTGGGGAGTCCGCCTCCAAAAGGAAGGGCAAAAGCGGCACGAAGTCGGCAAAGCTCGCCGGCAGCGGCCCACTCCTCGGCAAAGGAAAGGCAGAGTCATGACCGACAACGACGAACTCAACGACGAAGCTTGGGACAACCCGGAAGCCGGCGAAGAAGCCGAAGCCGATGGCGTGTCCACGACCGGCGAAGTGTCGCATGCCGAACTCGGCGTGCCGACGCCGGGCGAGGATCGCCCACGCCGCAAAAAGCGCGACGACTACGTGACCACGGACGAGCGCGCCAATCAGGCCCTCAAGTTCGTGAGCGACGTGATCCGCGAAATGGAGATGGAGTGCACGGTGCACCTCCGCCGGCCGCAAGAAGGCAACGCGGAAGACGAAATCAACATCGAGATCGCGGGCCGCGACGCGGGCCGCATCATCGGTAAGAAGGGCCAGGTGCTGCAGGCTCTGCAGTTCCTTACGCACCGGATCATCAACCGGCCGGCCCTCGAACGCCGCCACATCTTGGTCGACGCCGAAGGTTATCGCAGCCGCCGCGACAATTCGCTCGCGACGATGGCGCAACGCCTCGGGCGCCAAGCCGTCGAAGAAGGCAAGATCATCACGTTCGAGCCGATGAATCCGCGCGATCGCCGGGTCGTGCACTTGGCGCTCGCCAAGTTCGAAGGCGTGATCACGCGCAGCGACGGCGAAGGCGACGATCGCCGCGTGCAGATCATTCCCGTGCGCCGCAACACGGGCGCAGCGGGCGCGAACGCAAGCTGATCGACGAGATCTTGGGTTCAGCGTAGGCGTCGCGGGTCGCACTGGTAGCCCGCGACGCGACCCGCGCGGGCCGCCGCGGCGGTAACAACGAAAGGCGTTCGAATGACTTTGCTTCGTAGAACCTTCGTGCTCGGTCTCGCGGGTAGTTCGGCCATGGCCGCGCTTGGCTGCGGGCCGAAAGCCGTGCGCGGCGAAGACGTCGCGGGCCTCGACGATCAAGCGATGAGCACGGGACTCGATCGCCGCGACTTGCAGAAGATGCTGCACGAGAACATGCAGGCGTTGCAGACTTCGCCCGTAGTCGCGCGCTGGCAGCAAGAAAAAGAGCCGACTGTCTCGGTGCTGCCGCTGCGCAACGAAACCACCGAACACATCGACAGCCAACTCGACGCGCTGATCAGCGACATCGAGACCACGCTGGTCAACGCCGGTCACGTCAAAGTGATCAGCCTCGAGTCACAGCCCGCGCTGATGGAACAAGTGCGCCGCCAATATCAAGACGGCTTCGATCAGAGCAAGGTCGCCGCGTGGGGCAAGCAAATCGGCGTGCGTTACGTCGTGACCGGCAAAGTCTTCAATAGCGACGAACGCCAAGACAACGAGCGCCGCGTGCAATACTTCATGTTCATCCAGGTGCTCGAAGTCGAGACCAGCGCGATCTTGTTCCAGTACAAGACCTCGGTCACCAAAGCCCTGCTTTGATCCATACTCTGGTCGCGAAATGTTGCGAACGAACGCGGCCTCTCGACTCAATGTTTTGATTTTGGGGTTTGCGCTCTCCGCGTGCGCGAGCCACGCGGACAAAACGCGGGCGGCGCGCAGCGCGCTCGACGCCGGCGACCCGCGCGGCGCGCTCAAAGCCTTGAACGAAGTGCTGGACGTGCCGACGGCGAAGGACCTACCGGCGAAAACCGGCGGGGACAACGCGGTCTTCTTGCTCGACCGCGCGATGGTGCTCCAAGAGCTCAATCAGTACGCGCTGTCGAGCCGCGATCTCGAGGTCTCGGACAAGCAGATCGAGATCTTGGATCTGTCGAACACCGCCGTTGCAGATATTGGCCGTTATGTGTTCTCGGACAGCGCAGGGCCGTACAAGGCCCCGGCTTACGAGAAGCTGATGATCAACACGATCAACATGATGAACTACCTCACGCGCGGCGACTTGAACGGCGCGCGCGTGGAAGCGCGCCGGCTCGCCGTGATGCAGAAGTACATGCGCGATCATGGCGACAAAGCGCGCTCACTGCTCGGGCCCGGCAGTTACCTCGCGGGCTTCGTCTTCGAAAAGAGTGGCAAGCCGGAAGACGCTCTGCGCTACTACGACGAAGCCCTCGAATACGGCCAATATCCGAGCCTAGCTGCGCCGATCCGCCGGCTGACGCAAGAGTCGGACTATTCGAGCCCGCGGATCAAAGAGCTGCTCGCACAAAATCCCGCCGCGCCGGGCGACGCGCCTAAAGACGGCGACGGCGAGCTGCTCGTGATCGTGAACTTCGGGCGCGTGCCCGCGAAATACGCCAAACGGATCCCGATCGGGCTCGCGCTCACCTACGCGAGTGGCGCCATCAGCCCCTACGACCAAGAGCGCGCGAACAAGCTCGCGCTCCAAGGGCTCGTCACCTGGGTGAACTACCCCGAGCTCGGCCGTCCGCGCGGCACTTGGACCGAGCCGAGCTTCATGCTCGACAACCAATGGCAGCCGATGGAAGGCATGGTCGCGGTCGATCTCGAAGCCGAACGCGCTTGGGACGATGGCCGCGGCGCGCTGGTTGCCTCCGCGATCACGCGCACGATTTCACGCATCCTCGCGGGCGAAGCCACGAAAGCGGTCGTCGGTGGTGGCGACAACAGCAGCCGCGGCATCATTGGCGAGCTCTTGAGCCTCGGGGTGCAGGCCACGCTGACCGCAACCGACACGCCGGACACCCGCAATTGGGCGACGCTGCCCGCGCGCATCGCGTTTGGCCGCGCGCGCGTGAGTCCGGGCACGCATGTCGTGAACTTGAATGCGGCGGGCGGACACAAGCGTCAAACGGTGACGGTCGAGCCGGGCGGCTGGGCCGTCGTCAATTTGACGGCGCTGAACTGAGCTTTGCGGCTTCGTCTATCCGTGACGGTGACGACTCGACGAACCAAACTGGTACCGGTACCGCGGGATTTGGGGCCAAAAAAGCGGCTATCCAGATTCGGACTCTTGAGTCGGAACGCGGGGAAGAGTAGCTCTTCTAGTTTACGTATAACGGCCAAACTTCTTAAAAGAGGGAAAGCATGACCAAATCTGCGTTAGTTCTGCTGGGGGCAGTGTTCTTGGGCGCGCTAGTTCCGGCGTGCGGCTCGAGCGATAGTGGCGGTGGTTCGGGCGGCAGCGGCAATAGCAGCAGCACCGGTTCGAGTTGCCTGCCTCCCTCGAGCACGCCGACTTCCGCGGCATGCGAGTCGTGCTTGAAGAGCTCGTGCAGCTCGCAATACTCCGCCCTTTGTTCAGCGAATTGTCAGACCGACGGCTCGTCATCCGCGTGCACCCAAGACGCACTGAACATCGCGGGTTGCTTGCTTCAAAATTGTTTGTCGCAGTGCGCGACCGTCGGCGCCGGGGGTTCGACGGGCTTCGGCGGCTCGGCGAGCTTCGGCGGCTCGACGAGCTTCGGCGGCTCGACGAGCTTCGGCGGTTCGGGCACCAACACCGGCGGCACATCGTCGTCGAGCGCGGGCAGCACGTCGAGCGCGGGCAGCACGTCGACGAGCGGCACAGTGACCGACGCTTGCTATCTGTCTGCCGAGATGGTCTGCACCCAGGTCAACGTCCCTGCTAGCGCCAAGGCCCAAGAAGACAGCGCCTGCACTTCCGAAAGCGGCATGCCGATGGACACCTGTCCGACCGCCGCACTCGCCGGCTGCTGCAGGACCGCGAGTATTAGCGAAAGCTGCTACTATGGAGACCTCGTGCCCACGGCCGAGGTCATGCAAGCATGCACCACGCAGGGCAGCACCTGGTCGACGACGCCGTGATTCGAGGCGAGCTCGCGGGCAAATGCCGAGGGGGCCTGTGGCTATACGGGCGGCTCGAACCCGCCCTTGGATCAAGCGTCGTGCACCCAGACCGGCGGCACTTGGTCGACCACCCCGTGAGCGATTTCTAGCTGAGCGCTCGGCGTCGGCCCGGTTCGCGCGCCGCAACGAAGTTGCAGATGCAACTTTGTTTTAAAGCCAGAGGGCGCACCGCGACGCGCGCGGCCCGAGCGCCGATCACCCGCCCGTCACGCGTCGGAGTCTGCTCGGAGCATCCGCAAATCATTGCACGACGTGGCGCGCTGGCGCTCCAGTGATACGGGCACTTGCCCGTGCTGCCCTGGCGCAAAAGCGACCGTTCGAGGTCTTGGTGGTCGTGTCGGGCGGGAATGGGTAGCTTTTTGGGTCCAGCTGATCGCCAAGACAGCGGGTCACGTTGGACGGTGGCGGACTGATCGGACGCGCAACACGCCAATGCGCTGATCGATCAGGCATGAAGCGAAGCGTTCACGGCGCTGCTTGGAGTTTATTTGCACCACGCGTCGAGCTTCGATTGGACTCGGGGGCCGCTTCGCGCTGTGGGCGAAGACGCCGCCGAGCGTCGAGTCGCAGACGCAGGCGCGCGAAAGAGCGCGGCTTGATCTTCACTCCCCGGAAAGCACCACCTCTCCCTCGAAGTGTCGCCGAACGAGCGAGCGCGACTGCGCGCTGTTTGCGGCTCGCTTTCGCGCTTACGTAGAACACGTGGCGACCTCGCGCGAAGGGCTGCTACCCGATTGCCCTAACGCTGAAATCGACTGCAATTGACCAAACTGGGGAAGCTAGTAGCGTCCGCCCCGGAACGGATCATCGACAAGATCTGAACATCAATTGCTCGCGTTTGGAGAAATGGCACGATGGATACCATTAAACGTCGAATATGGCGCACTCTCATTTGCCGCGTCACTTTTGGCGCTCTTGATGACGCGAAATGCTGCCGCGGGGTGGCTCGACTATACCGGGATCAATATGTCCCAAGTAGCCGTGTCAAACATTGCGCTAATCACGAACGACGTACCGACCTCAGGCGGAATCGCGTGCGGTGTGACCTTTCAGCAAACACTCATCTTATGCTTCCAGGCTACGGGTTCACAGTCAAGTCCGAGCCAAAATCAAGTGTTCGCTCTACCAGGACAGTGGAGTGGATCAGGCCCAGTGACGTTCGACAGCACCCGCACCATGATGTCGCTGACGATACGTCCCGTCAACGGTGCTAGTCCTGGCTATTGGTTCTATGTTCTCAGATCAGACGGCGCGATTTTTGCGACATGGAAGCCGCTACCGCTTTCAGTATCAACCGGAACATTGAGCTGGGAACACATTACCACCTCGCCAAGCACGCTCGTTCCGAGGCAGATCTATTGGAACACGATTGCGGGCGCGCTGATGATGGTCGGCACCGACAATCATGTCTACGAGCGAACGGGCGCCAGTTGGACGCTCTATTCGAATACCTCGGCCGTGGCTATCTTCGGCGGTGACGATGGTGGGTTCGTTACTCTCAATGGGACTAGCGGAACGTCAACGACGCTCAGCGCGCCCAATATTATCCCAGAAACGCCACCCGATGTGGGCGCTATCGGCGGTTTGCCGCGTGCCAACCCAAATCCCGACCTGGCATTTTCAGCGCTCGGCCGAACATCGCCGGTCTCATGTGAACAGGTGTCTTGCTACGCGCTGTCCTCGAGCAACTTACAAGACCTCGGCCGGTTCGAACCTGCGATCTACGTTTCGAGATTCCAGTTTTTTCCACCCCGGATGACACCGTGGACTCTTCTTAATACTGCCGCGGCCCCCGAATTCACGGGTGGGGGGGTAACTGGGCCGTGGACGATCGTTGCGGCCAGCGGATATCGGGGAATTGCCGATGATTTCTTCGTCATCGGAGGAGGAGTCCACCTAATGGAGTGGATACCACCAGCCTAATTGGGAATGCATAGAAACTCGGAATCATCTGTGCGAAAGCGCGCTCAGCCAACCCGAGTCTGGGAGCCAATGGTACCTCGGGGCGTTTCAGGCGCGCATCGCGCGCCGCAATGAAGTTGCAGATGCAACTTTGTTTTCGAGTTGAGAAGGGCCTCCGCGGCGCGCGCAGCGCGACGCTTGGGGGCCCGCGGCGCGCGTCAGCGCGCCGCGCCGTCACGCGACGTGATGCGCGCGGGGCACCCAATCATTGCATCACGTATGCACTACCGTTCCAGTGATAGCTGCGTTTGGCTGCGTCGCCCCACGGTAAGAGCAAGGGTTCGAGGCCGCCGGCCGTGGTGGTGTCGGGCGGGAATGGGTAGCTTTTTTCGGTCCAGCCGACGGCGCGCGCGGGGCGGAGCTCGATGTCGACGCCGTGTTTGGCGGGTTCGAATGCGACCGCGCCGAGCACTTGGTTGTCGCCGACCGCGCGGCTGGTTTCGGCGGCGAATTCGCGGGTGAGCGCGTCCCCGTTGATGCCGTAGATCATCAATGCGCGGCGCTCGACCACGTCACCGCCGAGCGCTTTGCTGGCTTTGGCGTGCATCACCGCGCGCACGATGATTTCGGCTTTGCCGTCGCCGGTGAGATCGCGCGAAGTGACGTCCACGATGTCCTTCGGATCGGTCACGCCGATGGTGATGAAGGCGTAGCTCGTGCCGTTCCGAAAGCCCTTGCCGAACACGACCAGATCTTTGCCGTGCACGAGCACGCGCTCGGGCGCTTTGTCGCCGGCCAAGTCGGTCACGAAATCGAAGCTCGGTCTGCCGCCGCCGACACCGCGATCTTTTTTATAGAGTGCATAGACACGGTCGAGCAGCTCGTCGGAGGTGGGCGCGCGCGGCGCGGGCGGCTGCGCAGGCTCGTCGGATTTAGCTGCGCCGCGTTTTCGATGGGATTTTTTGTGGGTCTTTGCGACTTTGCCGGAACTGCCGCCGGCACTCTTGGGCGTGAAGGGCGTTTCGCCGGATTGCTCGAAGCCTTTCCCGGTCCACTTGAAAGTGCGACTGCCGACGCTCTCCCACGGCAACAGCGCCGAGCCGGTGCCGTCGATCTTCGGCTCCGTGTACGTGCTGGGCTCGAAGCCTTCGGAGTCGCCCTGCGAGATTTCGATCGCGCCGCCTTTGAACGACACATGATTCTCGACTTTGCCGTCCGGCGTTTTGATGCCCACTTCTTGCGCGAACGCCTGAAACGGAGTGTCGTCCGCGCCGACTTTGGTCACGGTCACGATTTCGCGATACTTGTCCGCCGCGCCGACGCGCTTCTGAATCACGATTTCGTCGTGCCCATCGCCGTCGAAATCGACGAGCGCGAGCCTTGTCACCATGCTGCCGTCTTTGACGCCGAGATCGGCGAAGTAAAACTCTTTCCCGCCGCGATAGTGCGGCCCGACGATGGCGAGCGAATCGCCGAACACCGCGACGCGCTCGACCATCGCGTCGCCCGACACATTGCCGTACGCTTCGCGTGAAGCATTGATCAGGCCCTTCGGCTTCAAGAGCTGGCTCTCGAGCCCTTCCTCGGATTCGAGGAGCAGCGGCGGCAAACCGCGGCCGCTCTTATTCGGCGAAGTGCTGATCATGCTCGAAATCCCGCTGCCGTCCGAGTTGCTGTAGCTCACCGCCGCGCGCAACCCGACGCGCACTTTCGCCGCGTCCGGAAAGGCGGACCACGGAATTTGCGCCTCGAAATCGACGCCGTTCTTGCTCGGGGATTCGACGATCTTCGCGCCGCTCACGGCCGAGCCCTTGAGCTTCACGACGCCCGCGGTCTTGCCCGGATTGCCCGGAAACAGATCGACGTCGTACGTATTGAAATCGCGACCGCGCGGAAACGCAAGATACAGAGTCGCGTGATCTTCGTTTTCGCTCGCCGCCGAAGTACGCACGATGTGCTTGTCGCCAAGCTTCATCACGACGTACAGGTTTGCTTCGTCGTACGCGAGCGTGACGCCGGCGCGTGGCCCCGAGCCCGAAAGCGTGACACCGAGGTCCGTCATCTTGTTCGGCCATTCCCGCAAATCGCCGTCGATGCGCACCTTCTCGCCCTCCATCGGCTCGGGCACGATCATCGCGCCGTTGCCCGAGGCGAAGGCGGGCAGCGCGGGGCAGAGCGTTGCAAGGGCGGCGAGAAACGCGAACGGCGCACGCATGATGACTACTTCTTCATCCTGAGCTCTTGCTGCTGCTCTTCCGCGTCCAAATCCGCGAGTGCACGCGCGAGCTCGTCTTGCTCTGCCGCGTCGAGCGGCGCCCCTTGAGTACTCGGCTCGACGCGCACCGGCGGCGCTTTGACTGGCTCGGGTTCGGGCGGAAGCAGCCCCATTTTGCGCTTCAGCGCGGTCAAGTCTTCTTCCGCGCCTTTCGTCACTTCGAGCTCGCGGAACTTGTGCGCCAAAGTATCGCCAGTCGCTTCTTCGTTCAGCTCGGCGTGGGCTTCGGCTTCGGCTTCGATCTGCTCGATGCGCCCAGCCATGCGATCGAACGTCTCGAACGCGCTCGCGCTCTTGAGACCGGTCATCGTCTCTTGGATGGCTTTTTGCGCCTCCGCCCGCTTCTTGCGCGCGATGAGCAGGTTCTTCTTCCGCTTCGCCTCTTCGATCTTGTTGTTCAGCGCGCGGAGCGCGAGCTTCAGCTGTTCGACGGCGAGCTTCTGCTTTTGCCACTGATCTTGGAACTGCGCGGCGAGCCCGTCGTGTTCCTTTTTCCGCGCGAGCGCCTCTTTCGCGAGCGCGTCGTCATTCGCGCGCACCGCGAGCATCGCGCGGCGCTCCCACTCCGCCGCGTTCGCCTGCTCTTGCTCGACTTGCTTGGCGAGCCGCTTCTCGTCCGCGATCGACGAAGCCACTTGGCGCTTCGCTTCCGCGAGCTGCGTCGACATATCGTCGACGATTTGATTCAGCATCTTCTCGGGATCTTCCGAGCGGCTGATCAAGTCGTTCAGGTTGCTCTTGATGAGGTCGGCGAGGCGCTTGAATATTCCCATGGTTTTCGTGGCCTTGTTCGAAACTAAGCGTTGCCGAGACCGCGCAGCTCGGGGATGTGATTGGCGATCGCCAAATCCAAATCCGCCAAAGTTGCCTCGAGCTCGTTCAAATCCAAATTCTTCAATTCCAGCGCCGCGCTGAGCACGATCCGATCGCGATCGATGCCGTACGCCGCGTGCACGAGTTCCGTCGCGTTCAGCACGAGCAGCCGCCGAAACAGCGGCGCGCTCTTCGCGCCGTCCCGCGGTGCTTCCGCGATATCGACCTGCGCGACCAGCACCGGCGCCGCGACGCGCAGCGCCACGATCGGCCGATCCGCGCCCATCGAGAGCAAATAAGTACCGTCCTCCGCCCGCTCGAACCTGCGCTCGAGCCGGAGCAGATACCCTTCCAAATCCTCATTGCTCTGGATCATCCTGGCGCGAGGCTACCACGGATTTTTTAGCTTCGACTGGCTGCCTCGAACGAGCCCACGCATGCACCAGTGCAGCGCGACAAAAAGCTCGCGCCCGGGTGCCTAACCATGAACCCCAAACCGCGTCGCAACGCGACCGGCACTCACCCCGGCGCACGACCGCCCAGCGCGAACACCGCAAACATCGGCCATGGCACGTCGCAAACGTCGCAAACGTCGCGAACGTCGCGAACGTCGCGAACGTCACGAACGTCGCGAACGTCGCGAACGTCGCGAACGTCGCGAACGTCACGAACGTCACGAACGTCGGCGCGAGAACGGCGAAGGCCGAAGCGAATCGCGCGCCGACGTTGGACGGGCTGGGACGGTAGCGTGCGGATTGCGTGCGTCGATTTAGGGCGCAGTTCGGCGTGGGGCCTCCGCGTTGGCGGATGCCAGCGCTTGGGGGCCCGGCCGCGCGCAGGCCGCGCAGCGGCCGAGCACGGCCGCCGAACCACGCCTCAATCCGCGCGAGGGGCACCCGAGCGCACAGAGAGCTCCCAGCGCACGGCGCACGGAAGCCCCCATACGGCGCACGGCGCACGGCAGCTTTGTCTCGACCGCGCGCGAGGCGCCGAGCTCTTTGAGTCGGGCGTTCACGCGCGCTCGCGGTCTCGAAAAATCGCTCGGCTCGTGAAGTTTCTTCGATTAGTGCCCCAATCAAATGCTAAGCTGCAATCCGCACATGGCGGTACGTCGGCAAACGAAACGCAAACCGAAACGAATTGGCGGCGCGGCGCAGCTGGCATGGTCGTTTGCTGCTGCCCAAGCGGTGGGGCGCGGCGGTTTTCGGCGGGGCGCGGGGCGAAAACCGAATCCGGGTCGGCGCAATGTGCGGCATCGCGCGCGCGCAATGCATGTCGCCGCGCAGCCGGTGCACGTCGTGTTGCGTAGCCGGTTTCGGTCGCTGCGCAGTCAATTCGTGTTCGGGACGTTGCGGCGGGCGCTCGCGCGAGCAACCCGAGCGCGTCTCGGCTTCCGAGTGCTCCACTTTTCCGTGCAGCGCGACCACTTGCATCTGCTGGTCGAAGCAGCAGACAAGCGCTCGCTCTCACGCGGCATGCAGGGCCTGGCGATTCGGCTCGCGAAGCAGCTGAACGCGCTCGTTCGGCGGCATGGCAAGGTGTGGGCGGATCGCTTTTTTGCGCGCGCGCTCAGCTCGCCGAGCGCGGTGAAGCATGCGCTCGCGCACGTGTTGAACAATTTTCGCAAGCATCGCGCGGCGCAAGCGTCGCGTATCGATCCGTATTCGTCCGCGCCGTACTTCACGGGGTTTCGCGAGCTCGAAGGCTATGCGCCCTGTGAGCTCGCGCTGGCTCGGGATTTGCCACTCACGCCGCGCGGCGTGCCGCCGCCGCAAAGCGACGAGGACATTCCTATTTTAGGCGCGAGAACTTGGCTCGCGCGCGTAGGGTGGCGGCGCGCCGGGTCGATCGGGTTTCGGAGCATTGCATCCACGACAAGCGAAGTCGGCGATTGACACAAACACTGCGCAGGCGCGACATGCCGAGCGACCCGCTCGATACTGAGTAAATCCCGCTCGGGACCGCTCGGGACGGGAAGCGTTCGTTTCAACGCGACTCGAGCTAGAAAAACGGTTCGGCGAATCCCCGCAGCTCAACTCGCGTGACCGACGATCGCGCCGTCTTTGCTCAGCCGCACGGCCACGAGTTCGTCCGGTGGCGGCGGTTCGGGCTGGATCGTGACGTGTTCGAGGCCGTAGACCTTTCGTAGGCACTCGGCGACTTCGCGGCACACGTCGGTGCCGTGGTGGCCGCGGTTCAGGGTGACATGGGCCGTCAGCGCGTCGAAGCGCTCGGAGATGCGCCAGACATGCAGGTCGTGCACGGACGCGACACCCGGGCAGGCGCAGATGGTGCGCTCGATTTCGGCCACGTCGAGGTGCGCCGGCGCGCCTTCGAGCAAGATGGCCGTAGTCTCGCGCAGCACGCGCCAACCACTGAACGCGACGAGCACGGCGATCGCCGCGGAGAGCAGCGGGTCGGCGCGCGTCAAACCCCAAACCAAAACCGCGACCGCAGCCAGGATCGCGCCCACGGAGCCGAGCGCGTCCGTGAGCACGTGCGCGAGCGCCGCGCGCACGTTCAGGTTCGACTGGCCGCGCATCAGCATCAGCGCGACGAGCAGGTTCACGACCAAGCCGCCGATCGCGGTCACCAGCATCGGCCGGCCTTGAATTTGAATCGGCGCAAACCAGCGCTCGACGGCTTCCTTCACGATCATCAAGCCGACGAACGCGAGCGCGATGCCGTTCACGAACGCGGCCAGCACCTCCGCACGCCGGAAGCCGAACGTCGTGCGCTCGGTGCGCGGCTTGTCCGCGAAATGTTGCGCGACGATCGCGAGCACCAGCGCGCCGGCGTCGGCGAGCATGTGGCCCGCATCCGCGAGCAAGGCCAAGCTGCCGCTCCAAAAGCCGACCGCGACTTCGACGACCATGAACACGCTCGTGATCGCGAGCGCGAACGCGAGCGAGTTCTTGGCGCTTTGCGCATGACCATGGCCGTGGCCGTGGCCGCCATGACCGTGGTCGTGACCGGCATGACCATGGCCGTGACCATGCGCGTCGTGCTCGTTTTCGGCGCTCACCTCGAAAGCAAAGCACCAACCCGCGGGAGCGAAAAGCACTCGGCGAAACCTCGAGGATCCAAGGACAATTTGGCCCGCGTCGCGAGTCGATCCGAAGCCTGCTTGCGTCAGAAACGCGCTTGAGTAGGCTTGGCCATGTTTGACAAGAATTTGCGCGAATGCCTGACGTTCGACGACGTCATGCTCGTGCCCGCGTACAGCGAGGTTCTTCCGTCAGAGGCTGACGTTCGCTCGCGCCTCACGCGCACGATCGAACTCAATATCCCGATCGTCAGCGCGGCCATGGATTCGGTGACCGAAGCGCGCTCGGCCATCGCCCTCGCGCGCCAAGGCGGCATCGGCATCATTCACAAGAATCTTCCGCCGGCCGCTCAGGCGGAGCAAGTCGGGCGCGTGAAGCGCGCGGAGAGCGCGATTATCTTGAACCCGGTCACGGTGCGGCCGTCGCAGTCACTACGTGAAGCGCTCGGCGTGATGCGCGAGCACGACGTGTCCGGCGTGCCGGTCGTCGAAGGGGATTCGCCGGTCGGCATTTTGACGGCGCGCGACATTCGCTTCGAAAAGAACTTGGATCAGCCGATCAGCGCGTTGATGACGACCAAGCTCGTCACCGTGCCGCCGGGCTGCGCGCCCGACCAAGCGCGCGAGCTCTTGCACAAACATCGGATCGAGAAGCTTTTGGTGGTCGATAACGGCAAACTCGTCGGGCTCATCACGATCAAGGATTTGCTGCAAGCCGAGCGCAACCCGCTCGCGGTCAAAGACGAGCGCAGTCGCCTGCGTGTCGGTGCTGCGATTGGCCCGGGTTCGGATCGCGAGGTGCGCAGCGACGCGCTCGTGGAAGCGGGCGTCGACGTGCTCGTGCTCGACACCGCGCACGGCCACCACATCGGCGTGATCGAAGCCGTCAAAGCCACGAAGAAGCGCCACCCGAACGTGCAGCTGATCGCCGGCAACATCGCCAGCGCGGAGGCCGCGAAGATGCTGATCGATGCGGGCGCGGACGCGGTCAAAGTCGGCATCGGCCCGGGTAGCATTTGCACGACGCGCATCGTCGCCGGCATCGGCGTGCCGCAAATCACCGCGATCGCCGATTGCGTCGAGGTCGGCGATCGCGCCGGCGTGCCGATCATCGCCGACGGCGGCATCAAATTCTCGGGTGACGTGACCAAGGCCATCGCCGCCGGCGCGAGCAGCGTGATGATCGGTTCGCTCTTCGCCGGCACCGATGAAGCCCCCGGCGAGCTCGTGCTCTACCAAGGCCGCAGCTACAAACAATATCGGGGCATGGGCTCGCTCGGCGCGATGAAAAAAGGCAGCAAAGATCGCTACGGGCAAGGCGGCACCGCCGACGAAAAGCTCGTGCCCGAAGGCATCGAAGGCCGCGTGCCGCACCGCGGTTCGCTCGCTTCGATCATCGGACAATTGGTCGGCGGCCTGCGCGCGGGCATGGGTTACACCGGCTCGAAGACGATTAGCGATCTGCGACAGAACGCGAAATTCATCCGTATCACAGGCTCGGGCCTGCGCGAAAGCCACGTCCACGACGTGATGATCACCGAAGAAGCGCCGAACTATCGCAGTACCTGAGTCGTTTGGGCACTGAAATCCTTCGCTTGCTGGCCGTTTGGGTGGAATGACTTCTATGTCCGCCGATCGGAATTTCAGCCCCGCGCTGGCGACTGTCACCGTGATTCTGGTCGACGGACAAAGCCACGTCGGTCAGCTGCCGCGATTTTCGCCGGCCGTGCCCGACCTCTCGCTCACAACACCAGCCGGCAAAGCGAGTTTTCCGGCGGAGCGCGTGGCATACGTCGGCTTTCATCGTCCTCCGGGCGGTCCGCCCCCGTTGCCGAGCGCGCGGTGTGGCTCACTCAAGGTTCACGTCAGCGGCGGCGTCACGCTCGCTGTCGATCCGAGTCCCGACCCGGCTGGCCCGCTCGGTTTCTATGCCACGCCCGCAGAGACGCAGAGCCAGTTCAAGGAGATCTTTTTTTACAACCATGGGGTCAGGCTGCGCGAGCTCAACGAGCCGCTCGGCGAAATGCTGGTCAAGGACGGTCGCGTCGGTGCGAAGGCACTGGCGCAGGGCCTCGCGGTGCAAAAAGGCCAAAATCGCACGCCAATCGGCCAAATCCTAATCGAGCACAAGCGCGTCGACAGCAGCGCGATCGATCACGCCACGCAGCTCCAGAAACGAAAAGGGACGCGCCTCGGCGAAGTGCTGATCGAAGCGGGCCTGGCGGACGCGGCCGACATCGAGTTTGCGCTGACCGAACAGCGCAAGCGCGGCGGAAAGCGCATCGGACAGATCTTGGTCGAGATGGATCTGGTCTCGGAGCAGGACCTCTCGTGCACTTTGGCCCGCAAATTTCAGCTGCCATTCGTCGATCTGGATGCCTGCGCGGTGAACCTGTCCGCGCTCGAAGAGCTGCCGCGCGAGTTCATCGAGAAGAACAAGATTCTGCCGCTGGACTCGGACGCCAAGACCATCACCGTGGCGATGAGCGACCCACTCGCGGTCGACGCGATCGACACGGTGCGCCTCCACGCGCACAAACAGGTGTGCGAAGTAGTGGCGACGCCGAGCCAGCTCGAGCGCTACATTCCGACCTACCTCGACCAGCTCGACGCGCGCAAAACCGCGACCGAGATGGACACGATCCTCAAAGGCCTCGCCTCGGACGACATCCAAACCATCGCGGATGTCGAGCAGAACGAAGGCGGTGGCGTCAAAGAGTCCGACAATTCAATCATCAAGCTCGCGAATCAAATCGTGATCGATGCTTACCGGCGCGGCGCTTCCGACATTCACATCGAGCCGAACGGCAGAGAGCGAACCGTCACCGTTCGCTTCCGCATCGACGGCGATTGCGTGGCCTACCAAGAGATTCCGCCGGCGTACCGCTTGCCGCTCGTAGCGCGCTTCAAGATCATGGCACTGCTCGACATCGCCGAGCGCCGCAAACCACAAGACGGGAAGATCCGCTTTCGCGTCGGCGAAAAGCAGATCGAACTACGTGTAGCCACGATTCCGACCGTCAACAACAACGAAGACATCGTGCTCCGCATCTTGGCGGGTTCGAAGCCGATCCCGCTCGACAATATGGGCCTGAGCACGGACAACCTGCGCGGCTTGAAACAAGTGGTGAGCCAGCCGTATGGGTTGATCTTGTGCGTCGGCCCGACCGGCTCCGGCAAAACTACCACGCTGCATTCCGCGCTCGGTTACATCAACACCGTCGATATGAAGATTTGGACGGCTGAAGATCCGGTGGAAATCACTCAGCCTGGTCTGCGGCAGGTCCAGGTGAATGCCAAGATCGGTTTTACTTTTGCTCACGCCATGCGCGCATTCTTACGCGCTGACCCGGACGTGATCATGGTCGGCGAAATGCGTGATCCGGAAACCGCGGGGACTGCGGTGGAGGCTTCGCTTACGGGTCACTTGGTATTTTCCACGCTCCACACCAATAGTGCGCCGGAGACGGTCACCCGTTTGATCGACATGGGCCTCGATCCGTTCAGCTTTGCCGACGCGCTGTTGGGCGTGCTGGCGCAGCGCTTGGCGCGAGGATTGTGCAAGCAGTGCCGCGAGCAATACGTCCCCGACGACAAGGAAATGAGTAGCCTCGCCGCTCTCTATGGCGTCGAGCCGTTCGCGGCCATGATTCAAGCCGAGCATTCGTTCGGCCTGAAATTGTGGCGCGCCAAGGGCTGCGATGCGTGCGGAAATTCGGGCTACAGGAGCCGCATCGCGCTGCACGAACTCCTGATCACCGACGACGCGCTGAAAATCGCAATCCAAAAGAAATCGTCAATCGACGACATTCGTCGACTCGCACGCGACGCAGGCATGAAAACCCTACTTCAGGACGGCGTGCAAAAAGTCATCGCGGGTCAGACCGACTTGAAACAAGTGCTCGCAGTCTGCAGCCGCTGAGCACGTTTTGCCCTCCGCGTCAGAGTGCCGCCGAGTCATCCGCCGAGTCATCCGATACGGAGCATCCTGAGCGAGCGGAGCAGGCACGACCCAGGTCGGAGCAGCGTCCTGGAATTGAACGCACTGACGGGAATCCGACTCGCCTACTTCGTCGCGCTCTCGAAAATGTACGCGAGCCCGACGCTGCCGCCGAGCGAGGTCACCGAACCGATGCCGTCGGCACACGTGCCGAGTTCGTCGCCGCTGAGACGCTCGCCGGTCGCATCGAGACGCGTGACGAACGAGACGTGGCGCGCGACGCGATAGTCGAGCCCGAGCGCCGCGCCGAGTCCGATGCCGGGGCCGTCCCAGGCGCCGCAGGAAAAGCTCGTCGCCGGCACGGTGATGAGCGTCGGATCTTGGCGCGTGCCGAACGCGTCGACGTGCTGCAACGCGAGGCCGAGCCGCAAATTGAGGAACAAATCCCAGCGTTCGCTGCGCCAAGGAAACACGCGCGCGGCGAGCCAAGCGCTGGTCGTGCTGTATTCGGCGTCGACCGAGTTTTCGTCGGATAGCGCGCGCACGCGGCCGAGTCCGGTGTGTTCGAACTCGACGCCGAATGCGTATTCAGAGCTCCACGCGAGATAAGCACCGAGCGCGAAATGGGTATCGAGCAGTTCGTCGTCGGACGAATCGAAGCTCGAGCTCAAGCGCGCGTTGAACCCGAAGCGCGCCTCGATCGCGATTGGCCACGCGCCGTAATCGAGCGCGAAGCGATTCACGGTTGGCTGCACCGGCGCTTCGCGCGCGCTTTCGGCGAGCGTCGTCGCCGGGCGCTTCTCGTCGAGCGGCGTGGTGCTGCTTTGCTGAGTCGGCACTGCGTTCGGATTCGTATCCGGCGTGGGCGGCGGCGGCGCCGCAGTGTCACTCGCAGTCGCGCTCGGCGGTGGAGGCGGCGCGGTGTCTACCGGTGGCGGCGGCGCAGGCGCGGGCGGCGCTGGGTCGGCGCTCGGTGGAGCTTGGCCCAATGCGAGGCCGGACGCGAAAAGCGCGGCCAGAAGCACGGATCCCGAGCCCAAAAAGCGCATGCCGCAGCGACTATCGCACGCCTTCCACGAACGTTGACAGTGCGTGCTTCGCCGGCCATATTCCGCGGCGGAGAGATGACCGAGCGGCCGAAGGTACCTGATTCGAAATCAGGCGTACCCGCAAGGGTACCAAGGGTTCGAATCCCTTTCTCTCCGCCCGCACTGCCCCCACCCGTCGGTGCTCGCGCGTCCTGACGGACGCGCTCCGCGCCGCCGACCTCCCCCAAATCCGTGCTCGCCTTCGGCTGCGCGCGGATGGAGGGAGGTAGTCGGGGTCGCGTGGGATTGACAATGATTCCCAGAGAGCGTCGAACGCTCTCGCGTACCGCGGTCCATCAGCACGCTCCAATCGCTCCGCGACATGAGCTTCAGCTACGAAGCACGTCGAGGTCGATGAAGCGCACCGGCGCTCGCTCCGAGAAGCTGGCGCGTTCTTCGCGCGCTTGAGGTGAGTGATGCTTGAGAGACTCGAATCTGCGTCGAGCCGCGGCGTTGAGCACCCGGATATAGAGAACGGAATCCGACTCACCCAAATTCTCCATGACTTGGCAGAAAGGCGCTTCAATGTCCTCGGTCACTTTGACCTCAATCGCAAGGCGGTGTCGCGATTCGCCGTCGCGCAGCCAAATCCCGTCGCAGTTCGGCTTACGCCAAAAGGATGCGTAGCTCGTGCGCTTGCATCGGCTGAATCCTTCCCTGTGCAGCAAGTCGCAGAGGTGTCGCCGCACGTACTCCTCGGCCAGTCGACTGTCGCGATCTCCTTCGAATGGCGGTGCGCTCATCAATGCAGCTCGCGCGTCTGTTGCAATTTTATCGAGCCATTCTTTCGGATGCGGCGGTGCAATCGGCGCGACCGTCCACGGCTGTTGCAACCGATCCGCGGTTACCCAAATGACCTTCAAGGCATGCCAGGCCCATGCAGCATAGCGTTCACGATATGCTTCTGTGACACCAGAATCTTCCCGTCGCTTCGAGTTCTCTGGGGGATCGAGAATCGCGACCGCCAGATCTGCACCCCTTAGGCTTCGAAACGCGACGGCAGAATCGATCAAACGCGCGTTGCTCGATACCAATTGGGTGCGCACTGCCGCGATCGAACGGCCACTGATCGAAAAATATGCCCCACGATATCGCGATGCCAAATTGATGCTTCTCGCGGAAACGGCGAATGCATCGCGCACCGGCTTGGTTTCGGTTTTCTCGGCGAGACGACGGCTTGCTTCACAGATGATTTCGTCGGCCCCTGAGATGTGCACGTTCTGAAATTCCATCACGCTTCGGCACTCGCACTCGCATTCGTCCACCATCGTCACCCAACCGCCGAATCGATAGCGCCGATAGCATCTTCGACCGTCGACGAACACCGGATTCTCCCCGCTGTCGTACCATGGTTCGACGAACGGATCGTGGCCGGTCGAGCCAACTGCTTTTTGATCACATGCGTCACAAATCAGTCCCTGATAGAGCGGATCGCCCTCGAATTCATTGGAACAGATCGGACATTTCGTCGCGCTGCCCCCTTTCCTAACGATTCGACTTTGGGTTTTCGAGGCTCGCCTTGTCAATCGCGATGGCCAGCCAATGTCAGGGCGCGTTGTTGCGATTCGCGCAGGCGGTCGTCAGGTTTGAGCCGAATGCCGAAGCGCCGTTTTCCGCGTCCGCCCATTCCTAGTACCCAGGAGATCGTCGCGCTAGCTACGGCCGTTGATCTGTTCAAAGAAGGTCGAAGCATGCAGCATTGCGCCGGGACATACGCGGCGGCAGTGAGACACGGCGGAATCTACTTCTACCAGGTGCTCGTCCCTGAGCGAGCAACGCTCCGCATCGTTTGTAAGTCGACGGGTTAGACCATTTCTCAGCTAGTGGGCCCTTGCAATCGAGAAGTGGGAACACTGTGCCGTTTGTCGATCGGAGCATGGCTCTACGGCTCGGGAGTCGGTTGCACCCTTCACTATCCGCGCTCAAAATCCATGGATCAATTGTTCGGAGATGATCAGATTCCCTGGTGAGTGCGAATCAGTCATTGGCGCGCCTTTAGTGCCAGACAACTCTCAGCCCTCGGGTTAACCGGCCAATCGCTCTAGGCTCGAGGCATGCCCGGTATCTTAAGCATTGAGCACGCCCGGCGATTTCGGGTTTTGGCTTCGTTTTGGCTGCGCTCCGGTGCTCACGTACCAGCGTACGCTCCGCTCCGGGGCTCGCCAAAGCCTCGCCAAAACACCGAACTTGCCGGGCGGGCGTTCCTTAAGGTTCTGGCGATGCGGCTCGAGGTACTACCGCTTCTTCCGCGCCTTGACTGACGTATGCTTCTTGCTGAGTTTTTTCTTGGTCGTCCGATGTTGTTTTTGGATCGGAGACAACGCCACCTTGGCCGACCTGCGGCTCGCGCGTGGTGCGCGTAGAATCGCGTCCAGACCCGCGAGCAGCTCAGGCGCCTCGGCAAGCACCGCGAGCACGGTTACGCGCTGGCGCACCTCGCTCAGATCGATGCGCGGGTAGAGCGTCAATAGCGTCTGGATATCGTCGACGTCACGCGGGCGTGCGGCGATTGCTTTGAAGACGATTAGCTCTTCGACTCGCGTCATCGGGGCGCTGATTGCGCCGTACCGCGCATTAACTCGGGAGGCAATGGCGTCGCACTCGAACGCTGTCCAACCGAACGACAGATCGAGGTCGACCTGCGTCGCGCTGTGACGGACCAACAGCACGAGGTTCTCTGCCGCGAAGGCCTCCGCCTGCGACATGCGTGGCTCGATCTCGTGCCGGCCAAGCGCGGACAACAACGCGGGGAGCTGGATGCTATCGCCCCGTATCACTACGTCGATGTCCGTCGTCATCCGTTGCACGCCGTGCGCGATGGCCGCGATCCCTCCGATTACCATCCAGGGCGCGCGCGTTTCGGACAGTGCAGCGCACAATGCGGCGAGCGCATCCTCGATCAGAGTGCGGTCACGACCTCGCACTGCGGGCACGTCTCTGAATGCGGGCCCAACGAGTTCGTACCTCATCAACTGCCGCTTCGCTCACGGGATCGCGCGGGCCCGGCCAGCGGCCCATAGTGGACAATGCGGATAACGCGGACAACGATTGGCGCACGGCTCGTTCCGGATGCGGCCCCTCGGCAGCTTGCAATGAGCGCTGCGCCTTCGCCGACGCTCGTTGGCCGCGCAACCAACGTCGCACCGCCGCACTCTCATCCTGCATGGCGCACAGTATGTCGTGCGACGTTTGCCCGCGCATCAAGAAACCACGAGACGCCGAAGAGGACTGCAAACGGACGAGCGCAATTCAGTGGAAACGGCCCCGCGCTTGCCGCAGGGCCGCCGCCATTGGCGTCGCTCAGCTGGCGACGGAGTCGAGGTCTTTTTGGAGCTCGGCGAACTTGATGCCGTCGAAGCTTTCGAGCTTCGCTTGGGCCGGCAGGATCGCATAAGCCTCGTCGACGCATTCGTCCCACCAGGCCCAACTGGCTTTCTGCGTGTTGCCCCACGTGAGCACGGTGACGGTCTTGTCGTCGTAGGACACGGCGTAAACGGCGTGTCCGTCATTGGTCAGCTTGCCCGGAGTCCAGGTTTTGCGCGCGTCGAAATCTTGGATCGCGTTTTGTTGGACTTGAAAGCCCAAGTACACACCGCCGAAGATCTGAATGGCTTGCTTGATGTGCACGTGATTCTTCGGCTCGATGCTGACGAAGCCAAGGATCTTCTCGCTCGCAGCCGCGGACTTTC
>DASYCL010000879.1:0-4264 GCA_036500245.1 Polyangiaceae bacterium
CGGTGCGGCTGCTCAGCGAGCTGGTGAAAGAAGCGAGCGGGCGGACCGCGATGTTCAGCGGCGTGCCGACCACCTTTGCGCCGTTCGGTTTCAATGCGGGCTGGGATACTTTCGAAACCGTCTCGCCAGTACTCGACGTGCCAGCGACCGAGCCGTTGACGAGGGCGCTGAAGTGGCTCGAAACCGAACTGGACGATGAGCACCCGGGACCGCGATTGCTCGTGATCCATGCGCGAGGCGGGCATCCGCCATGGGACGTCGCGCGTGACGAGGTTGCAGCCCTGAAACCCGAGGAATACTCGGGAATTCTCGACGCGCGGCGCGGTGGCATCATGCTCGCGGCACTACGTGGCAAACAACGCCGCGGCGCGCGCCACTTGCAAGAGGAAGATTGGGTTCGCCTGCATTCGTTTCAGGAAGCGGCGCTAGCAAAGCAAGACAGTGCGATTGGGGATCTCTTCGCGTTGCTCAAAAAAAAGAGCGCGTGGGACCGCAGTTTGATCGTCTTTGCGGGTGACGTCACGACCGGTGACCCACCGGATTTGCCCTTCGACCCGCAGGGTGCGCTTGCCGAGGATCGATTGGCTGTGCCGTTGATCGTCAAGTTTCCTGGCGGTGACCTAGCGGGCCGCGATGAGCCGTTTGCAGTCGACGCGGCGGACATTGCGGCGACGGTATTGACGTCGCTCGGCCTACCGATTCCGGACTCGATCGACGGCACGGATTTGTACGCTGCCGCGCATGGCCGCGTGCCCGTCGTGGCACCGCCGCTGCTGGCGACTTTGCCCGGACGATACGCGACGCGACTCGGCAGCTGGTTACTGCGTGGCGAGCTCGGGAAAACGCCGACGCTTTGTGCGACGGACCTCGATCCGGCGTGCACCGGTGATGTCTTCGATCAGCGAACGTTTGCCGCGCGAGCGCTTTGGCTCGCGACATTTCGTGCCGAGAGGGCCGCTGTGCGTTGGGGCGGGCGACCCAAAGAGAAGATTCCGGTCGTTCTCGACCCAGACACGATCGCAGCACTCACCGTTTGGGGAGATCTCCGCTGAGCTCAGGTGCCACGCCGTCCGCCCCATAGTTCCAAGTGCAGGCGTGAAGAAAAGCGGAAGCCGCGCGTGTGCGCGGCGCCTGCGACTGCGGGCGAACGTTCTCGGAGTGCCTCGCGATTACTTGCCTCCGGCATGAAGATCACTCGCGCTTGCGGCCACGACAGCTGTTTCACGAGCGCGTCCGCTTCGGCATAGTCGGCCTCGCCTTGGACGACGAATTTCAAAAAAGCGCAAGTCAGATCGCGCAGCGTCAAAAGTACGGCCAGGCGCAACCGTAACGGCTCTGGATCGCCCGCGTTGCTCAACTTCGGGGACACGTTCCACTGGTTGACTCGCGCGAGCGTTTCCACCGTTGGCGCGATGGTGCCGTTTGTTTCGACTTCGACCAGGATGTCCGGGTCGAGCGCCGAAAAAAAGCCTGCGAGCGCGCGCTGCTGCAGCAGTGGTTCGCCTCCGGTGAGCACGAGTCGCCGTGTTTTCGAGGCATTGACGAGCGCGGCGACGCTTATGCTAGCTCGCTCCCGCACTTCTTTTGCATAGTCGTAATGCACGAAATCCCAGGTGTACTTCGTGTCGCACCAGGTGCAGTGCAAATTGCACTGCGCCAAGCGCACGAACATCGTCGGGACACCCGTATTCGCGCCTTCGCCCTGCAAGCTCTCGAAGACCTCCGAAAGCTTCAGCGACAGGTCGCTCGAAGCCATGCTGCTCGTGCTCAGAGCGAGGTTCGGATCTTGCGCCCGGTCGTGGTCGGAGTCGGAGTCGGCGGCGCGACGGCAGGTGCTGGTTTCGCTGTTTCCTTCGGCGCGACCGGCGCGGCTTTGGCCGCGACATGGCCAACGGCCCCCGACTTCGACTTGGGCAGCTCTGCGACGCTCGGCGCGACGACTACTGCCGAGCTCGCTGCAGCAGCTGCTGCCTTGCGATCTTCGTCGGCCTTTTTCGCTTCTTCGGCTTTCAGGTCCGCCTCGGCTTGTTGTGCCTTGGCTGCCGCAGCCAGGGCATCCGTCTTGGCCTTTTCTTCTTCGGCGACATGATCGGGCTGCGCTGCCGCCGCCGAATCCGCTTTGCCCGCGCGCACTCCGAGCACGACGCCCACCACCGCGATCACCGCGACGGCCGCGCCAAGACCTGCGAAAAGCCCGGCGTTGCTCTTCTTTTGTGGGGCCGTGGGTTGGGCGGCGACGCCGCCGGTATTCGACCAACTGCCGGGCGTGCCCGTACTCAACATCGGCATCGGCTGTTGCGCAGGCGTCGGGTGGACCGCGCGCGTGTGCTGACCGGTGGCGTCCGCGTTCGGTTTTGCGGCGGGCAATTTCAGCGCAGTTGCCAGTTCGGCGCCGGCGCCATTGGCCCATTGCTCGAGCGCCTGCTGAAATTCTTTGGCCGATTGGAAGCGCACCGCGGGATCGCGCGCCATCGCCTTGTTGATGATTGCGGCGAAGTTCGCGTCCATGTCCGGCACGAGCTGTTCGATCGGCCGGGGTTCTTCGAGCACGATCTTGAACAAAAGCTCGTTGAACGTGTCGGCGTTGAACGGCACTTGGCCGGTGACCGACTCATACAGAATCACGCCGGTCGCGTAGAGGTCCACGCGATGATCCATGTCTTTGGCGCCTTTGGCCTGCTCGGGCGCCATGTAATAGGGCGTGCCCATCACGGCGCCGGTGCGCGTCATGCTGAAGCCGCTATCGCCGCTCAGTTGATTGAACTTCGAAATGCCGAAGTCCAAGAGCTTCACGAAGTCGGCTTGGCCACCTCGGGTTTTGAGCAGGTAAACGTTGTCCGGCTTGAGATCGCGATGGATGATCCCGGCGGTATGCGCAGCGTCGAGCGCGGCGAGCAATTGGTGCGCGATTGGGTAGAGATCGGCGGGGGTAATTCGCCCTTTCTTTTGGATGCGCGCGCTCAGGCTGTCGCCATCCATGAACTCCATGACCATGTAGCGGTCACCGCTGGCCAAGTTTCCAAGATCGAGCACTTCGACGATGTGCTCGGAACCGATGCGCCCCGCCGCTTGAGCCTCGCGCTCGAAGCGCTGCACGGCCTCCGCCGTCTCCGCCACACCCGCGTGCAACACCTTGATCGCAACGCGCCGATGGATGCGAGTGTTCTCACCCTCGTAGACTGCGCCCATACCGCCTTCGCCGATTAGACGAATGATGCGGTACTTGCTGTCGACTATCTCGCCAGTGCTCAGCATGTAAACCCTGCTCTTTGGCTTCGGAAAAGAGTTCTACCGTAGCATGGGCGGCCCGACGACCAGTACCCTCTTTTTTACGCGAACTCGGTCAACTTCAGTAACAACTCTTCAGCGGATCGATTTGATCGACCGCGGCGCCGGCGTGGACTCAGGGTCTCGGTCTCGCTGCCGTGAGACCCAAGCGTTTACGGGTGCTGTGAACGGCGCGAGTGCAACGCGAACCCGCCTTGTCCAAGCTTAACTCTACGGCTACGGGCTTCGAAAGTTCCGTGTAAGACGTGCTACATCGCGCTTATGAGTTCTTTGCCGCGAAGTGGCCGTGATCTCGGCACAATTCGAGCCGTCGAAACGACACCCGGATTTCATCGCCTGGCTGAAGGTTCAGTCCTTTACCGTGCTGGTGGAACAGTTGTGCTCGCAACTGCTTCAATCGAGGAATCGGTGCCAGATTTTCTCGTCGGTCGGGGCAAGGGTTGGATCACTGCTGACTATCAAATGCATCCGCGCGCAAATCCAAAGCGGCGCGAGAATCGTGACGGCCGTGAGAAGCCGCTTGGCGGTCGCGCACGCGAAATTCAGCGCTTGATCGGGCGCTCGCTGCGCGCGGCGGTCGACCTCGAGCGGCTCGGCGAAAAGAGCATTCACATCGATTGCGATGTGCTCGAAGCCGACGGCGGAACACGCACGGCGTCGGTGACGAGTGGATTCATCGCGCTCGCGCTGGCTTGCGACAAACTCACGCGCAGCGGACGGCTGCGCAAGCCCGTGTTGCGCGATCAAGTAGCGGCGGTCAGCGCAGGACACGTAGCTGGCGAATTCGCACTCGACCTATGTTACGCGGAGGATAGCACCGCGCGAGTCGACTTGAACGTGGCCGCGACCGCGCGCGGCGCAATCGTCGAGGTGCAAGGCACGGCCGAAGGCGAGGCGGTGCCGCGCGTCGACATCGACGCGATGATCGATCTCGCACTCGCGGGCATCGCGGAGCTTTGCGTCGTGCAGCGTCGTA
>DASYCL010000880.1:0-1750 GCA_036500245.1 Polyangiaceae bacterium
TTCCCTCTTGGCCTTCCTCGGTCATGTAGTAGAGCAGCGTGGCGTTGCCTGCGAGCTCTTGCAGCCCGGCTTGACCGTCGCAATCCGCATTCAAGGCGGATTTCAGGCAGCGCAGCGCAAGCGGGCTGTGCTGCAGGATCTCTCGACACCACTGCACGGTTTCGGTTTCCAGCACCTCGTACGGCACCACGCGATTGACGAGACCCATGTCGAGCGCTTGCTGCGCGTCGTACTGGCGGCACAAAAACCAGATCTCGCGCGCCTTCTTTTGGCCGACCACGCGAGCCAAATACGAAGAGCCGTAACCGCCGTCGAAGCTGCCGACCTTCGGCCCTGTTTGCCCGAAGCGCGCGTTGTCGGCGGCGATCGTCAAATCGCAAACCAAGTGCAGAATGTGCCCGCCGCCGATGGCGTAGCCTGCGACCATGGCCACGACTGGCTTCGGCAGCGTGCGAATTTGTCGCTGCAAGTCGAGCACGTTCAAGCGCGCGATGCCGTCCTTGCCGACGTAGCCGCCGGCGCCGCGCACTTTCTGATCGCCGCCCGAGCAAAACGCTTCCTTGCCTTGGCCGGTCAAAATCACGACACCGATTTCGCTGTCGTCGCGCGCGTCCGCGAACGCGCGTTCCATTTCTTGGATCGTCTGCGGGCGAAATGCATTGCGCACTTCGGGGCGATTGATCGTGATCTTGGCGATGCCCTCCGCCGATTTTTCGTAAATGATGTCTTCGAAGCCGGACGTCTTGAGCCAGGCGATGTCGGTCATGCTTGATTCCTTCGTTGGATTACTTCGGTAATGAACTCGGCGCGCTCGAGCAAGAGGTCGTGCCCTGCGTCGGGGACGATCTCGAGCCGTGCGCACGGCAGCTCTCGCGCGATCGCTCGAGCGAGTGAGGAGAATTTGTCGTCGAGTGCGCCGGCGATCACGTCGACGGGCACGTTCAGCTCGCGCAGCGCGGGCGCGTAGTTCGGCATTTCAGCAAGACCCGTGACGCGGAGCGAGCGGCACAGCCCCGAAGCATCATGCGTGAGCCGTTCCTTTTGTTTTTGGGTGCTCCTGTCCGGCGAAAGACGCGCTTGCGAGGCCCACAGCGGCAAAGCTCGCCAGGCCGATACGAATGCCTCGATGCCGCGCGTTTGCAAGAGCTCGCACCACGCCGCATCGGATGCGCGCCGCGCCGCGCGCTCTGCCTCGCTGGCAAGACCCGGATGCGCGCTCAGCAGCGTGAGCCGCGCGACGCGTTCCGGATGACGCACGGCGAGGCCCAGCGCCAAACGCGCCCCAAGCGAATATCCAACGACGTGGAGCGGCTCGCTCGGCGCAAGCCGTGCCAAGCGATCGACTTCGTCTTCGAAACCGAGCACCGAGTCGCCGGCGCTCGAGCCTGCGTGACCGACTAGCGCTGGGGTCACGCGCCGCAACACGGCTGGCAAGAAGTCGAAACTCGTCGGGCTACCGGTGAAGCC
The DNA here is from genome assembly GCA_036500245.1 of Polyangiaceae bacterium. GTDB lineage: Bacteria > Myxococcota_A > Polyangia > Polyangiales > Polyangiaceae > PMG-095. Next base: position 1,468 of record DASYCL010000880.1, read on the forward strand.
ATGCAAGCAAAGGAGCATGCTCACGGCTTCACTCCCAAGTTTGCCCGAGCACCGCGCGAATCCGCGCTGCGCTCGTCCGCGCGCGCGACGCATCCACGACGAGGTGCAGGATGGTCGCGCCGTGATGTGCTTCAGCTCGTCGAAGTGCAGGCCCAATTTCCGAAGCCGCGCTGAGTCGCTCGTAGCGATGTCCGAACAATGCCGCAGCGTGACTCAATTCGGCTCGCGGTGGAGTCAGCCAAAATTGCGCGATCTCCTCGTCCTTTTCGAATTCGGCCGCGAG
>DASYCL010000881.1:0-2276 GCA_036500245.1 Polyangiaceae bacterium
CGTACTGCGATTCATGAGCGGTTCTTCCCGTCCGCCCAGAGGCGACGTCGACCCGCGAATCGGTACGCTGCTCGCTGATCGCTACCGCATCGACGCGCTCGTCGGTGAGGGTGGCATGGGCAAGGTGTATTCGGCCGAGCACGTGCTGATGCGCAAGCGCGTGGCGGTGAAGGTGCTCCACCGCGAACTCACGAGCGTGCCCGAGGTCGTGGCGCGCTTCGAACGGGAAGCGATGGCCGCGGCGAATATCGAGCACCCGAACGTGGCGGCCGCGACGGACTTCGGCAAGCTCGCCGACGGCGCGGTGTTCTTGGTGCTCGAGTTCGTGCAGGGCAAAAGCCTGCGCGACGAGATCGCCGAGGGACCGTTCCAGGTCGATCGCGCGCTGCACGTCACGCGGCAGATCGCGGCCGCACTCGCCGCAGCGCACGCGCAAGGCATCGTGCATAGCGATCTGAAGCCGGAAAACGTGATGCTCGTCGAAAAGGGCGGTGAGCCCGATTTCGTCAAGGTCTTGGATTTCGGCATCGCCAAGGTGCCGCTCGGCGAGACGCCCGCGGCCGCAGGTGGCGCGCCGATCACGAAAGCCGGCATGGTCTTCGGCACCCCCGAGTACATGGCTCCCGAGCAGGCGCTTGGCCAAAACGTGGATGGCCGCGCAGATCTGTACGCGCTCGGCGTGATCCTGTTCGAGATGCTCGCGGGCGTGCGCCCGTTCACCAGCCAGAGTCAGGTCGGCATATTGGGGCAACAACTGTCGAAGCCGCCGCCCACGTTCGCCGAGCGCGCCCCGGGCATCATCGTGCCGCCCGCGGCTGAACAAGTGACGCACAAGCTGCTGCAGCGCGAGTCCGCGCAGCGCTTTCAATCCGCTGCCGAGCTCCTGCAAACCATCGATCTCTTGCTCGCGCCGCTGCCCGGGCGCGGCGGTTATCGTTATACGCTCGCCGACGGTTCGCCCGGATCCATGCGCGGCTCCCAGCCGAGCTACGGGGGCCTCGTGCCGCCGAGCGGCGTCGCGATCGACTTCGGCGAGCCTCCGTCGTTGTCTTCGTCGCCCGGTGGTTCGCCGATCCCGCGCGCGCCAAGCGATCCGCGCGCGAGCGTCGATCCCCTCGCGCCCCTCGCGCCCGTTTCACCCGTCCGCCAAAAGCTCGCGGAGTTCGTGCGCAGCGTCGAGCGTTCGCGTGGCAGCTGGCCCGCGCCCGTGCGCGACACGCTTCGTCACGTGCCGACGCCGGCCTTGCTGGTCTTCATTGCCTTCGTGTCCGCGGCTTTGTGCGTGCTCGGGATCGCGTTCGTGATCGGTCTGGTGCACGTGGTGCATGGGCCGGCACCGGTGGCGCGTTCCAGCGCGATCGCCCCGCCGAGCGCGAGCGCGAGCGCGCCGGTCGTGGTCGCCCCGCCACCGCCGAGCGAGTTCGCGTCCCCAGCGGACCTCGCGGCCGCCCAAAAATCCGGCGTTGCCGCGCTCGAAGCGCTGAGCAAGAAATTTCCCAACGACCCGACCGTGCTGGTCGCGCTCGGGCACGCGACCGCCGCTGCGCGCGAGTACGTGCGCGCGGTCGGCGCCATCGGCCACGCGCTCAGCCTCGAGCCCAAGCTCGCCGAAAACGATCAGATCGCCAGCACGCTGTTTCAAACCGCGCAGGCCAAGGGCAGCTCGGACGCGACCTTCGCCGTGCTCACCGGCGCGATGGGCAGTCGCGGCGCCGACATCGTCTATGATCTCGCGACCACCGAGAGCGTCAAGCCGTGGGTCCGCGCGCGAGCCGAACAATGGCTGCACAGCCAGGACTTCGATCGCGTCTCGTCTCCCGCGCTCAACATCGCGGTCGCCCTGCGCTTCGCCAGCGCTTGCCCCCAGCGCTACGCCCTGCTCCTACGCGCCAAAAACGTCGGAGACGAGCGCTCACTACCGTACCTGCACAAGCTCGAGACCACGACCGGCTGCGGCAAAAAGCACGACGAAGACTGCAACGCCTGCTTACGCGCCGACAAACGCCTCGACGAAACGATCGAAGCGATCGGCGCGCGCAAGCACTAGGACGCCTATGGCGCCGCCTCACTTCCGCGGTTCGACGAGGCGTACGAGGGTGCCGATGACGCGCTGAAAGAGAGCGAAAAGCTCTGGGTCCATGGGCCCGAGCCAACCGAAAGCCTGCGCGGTCTCCCAACAAGCGAGCGCCTCACGCGCCGAAGCTGCCGCTGATTGGTAGCGAGCCTGCCGATTCCGACCGCGCGAGTAAGCGCCCTCCGCGACATTGAGCGGCACG
>DASYCL010000882.1:0-4365 GCA_036500245.1 Polyangiaceae bacterium
TGCGCGGTCGCGTTGGCGACACCGAAGTCCACGAGTTTGGCCACGCCGTCGAGGCCGACCAAAATGTTGTGCGGAGAAACATCGCAATGAACGATGTTTCTGAGCTCGCCATCCCAACCGCGGAGCTCGTGCGCCGCATGCAGGCCCGCGGCCGTGTCCGCGATGATCTTCACGGCCATCTCTGCCGGGATCGCGCGACGTCGCTTGGCTTCTTTGATCACGGTGCGGAGCGAATCACCTTCGACCCACTCCATCGCCATGTAGAGGATGCCCTTGTCCTCCGACACCTCGTGCACCTTGACCACATTCGGGTGGTCGATGCTGCGCACGATCTGTCCTTCTTCCAGGAACATGGCGCGAAAATCGGAGTGCCGCGCGAGCTCCGGCAACATGGCTTTGACGGCGACCAGGCGCTGCTTGCCGCTCGGCGCGCGTTCACGCGCGACCCAAACGCTCGCCATGCCACCACGACCGAGCCGCGTAAGCAGCTCGTAGTGTCCCAGCATGGACCCTGATTTGACTTCCGCGCTCATATGTACGGTCGGTTTCGAGCGGCCGACTCGTGATTGGTAAGCTCGTTCACGATCCCAACAACTTTTAATTTATGCCACGAAATCCCGAGCTATGCGAGGCAATGCTCGGAATCCGTCGGCCCCGCTTTCGCGCCACGCGTCGCGTGCGGGCGCGTATGCTCATGTAGGTCAAGGGGTGCCAGAGTCGTCTACGCCGGCGTCGTTCCCGTGAGTTGCGCTGTCCGCGGCTTTCGGTTGGGTGACTTTGAGCGTCACGTCGAGGAGCAGCGTTTCTCCCGGCGAAAGTTCGATCGTGCGTCGTTCGACCGGCGCGTTCGGGTGTTCGAGCCTGACGTAGTGACTGCCGACGCTGAGCGGAATCGGCCGCGCGAACGGAGTGATTTCGACCTCTTGCCCATCGACGATCACGTGCGCCCACGGATGTGCCACGACGCGTAAGAACGCGCGCCCGCGAGGCAAGAGCTCCAAGCGTCGTCCTGGTGCTTGCGCACCCACGGACGCGCTGATCGACTTACCCGACAACATTTGAATCATGGCGCCTCCCCCGACGATCAAAGCGAGCGCGAAAAAAAGCCCCGACACTGCAAAGCCCACCCCCTCGCGCGGACGCGCGCGCCGCGTACCTGGCTCGGCTTCGAGTTTGCCTTCGACCAACCGCGTGCGGACCAAAGTATCGCGCACCAGCGGCGCGGTCGGTTCGGCGCCGAGCTCGCGCGCCGCGGCTTCGAGCGCGGCGCACGCTTCCGCGCTCGACTCGAAGCGATCGCTCGGCATTTTTTCGAGGCAACGCTGAGTCACACGCTCGAGCGCGGCGCTCACGCCGGGCGCCTTCTTCCCGAGCGGCGGCACCGGGTCACGACGAATGCGAAGGGACGTGCTGCGATCGTCGGGGCCGTCGAAGGGGCGCTCACCGCTCAGCATCTCGTAGAGCAGCACACCGAGTGAAAACAGATCGCTGCGCCCGTCCGCGCGTTCACCCAAAATCTGCTCGGGCGACATGTACCAAGGTCCGCCGTAACCCGAGCCGCCTTCGAGCAACTCGGGCGCGGTCGGCATGCGTTCGTCGAACGCGACGCTGAAGTTCGCGAGCTTCACGCTGCCGTCTTTGGATAGGAGGACGTTCTTCGGTTCGATATCTCGGTGCACGACGCCATGCGCGTGGGCATGCGCGAGCGCGCGGCAGAGCTCGAGCGCGATTGCGCAGGCGAAGGGCTCGGGCAGCTTGCGCGACTTTTTCATCACGTCCGCGAGCGACACGCCGTCGACGTATTCGAGCACGAGCCACATGCGCTCGCCGCGGCGCACGAAGTCGTAGACCTTCGGAATATTGGCGTGATCGAGCTCGGCGAGCAGGCGCGCCTCGCGCTCGAGCGAAGCCGCGAACGGCGACGACGGCAAAATGCTCGAGCCAAGCGCCTTCAGAAACGCAGGGCGACCGAGCGGCTCCTGAACCACGTGATAAAGATCCGTAATTGGCCCAGTGCTCAGTCGCTTTACGACTTCGCAACCGTCGAAGTGCTCGGGTTCCGGCATTCTTGCCGCAAGTTATCGTCGCACTTGTCGCCGGTGTCGAGCCAAGAGCGATTGAGACTTCGCTCGACCGGCATTAGAACGAGCGCCGTCGAGCTCAATGAACGGCGCCTCGTTTCCCAGCCCCGATCCCCCGCGTCCGCCTCCCGATCCCGCGCGCGGGACCACGCGCGAACGGCTCGCAGCCTGGTACGTCGGGCTGAAGGCCTACTTCACCGATCAGGATCCAAAGTTCTTGACCGCGTTCGCGCCCGCGCTCGTCGCGAGCGTGCTCGTCTACGTGCGGAGTCCGCTTTCGAACTACATCTTCGACGAGCAAGAGGCGCTCCTCGCAAACCCGTATGTCAACGGGCAAGCCGGTTCCTTCCTGCATGCGTTCACGCGGGATTTTTGGGGGCTGCCGCCCGACCGCAGCATCGGCTCGTATCGCCCCTTGCCGGATTTAGTTTGGCGCGCGCTGTGGTTCATCAGCCATCGCCCTTTTTTGCATCACTGGGTGAACGTCGTGGTGCACGCGGTCAACGCCGCGCTCGTCGCCGGCTTAGTGTTCGCGCTGACGCGAAAGCGCGACACTTCGTGGCTCGCGGGCGCGCTCTTCCTCGCTTCCGCCGTGATCACCGAAGCCGTCACCGGCGTGGTCGGCATTGCCGACGTATTCGGCGGCTTGTTCGTGATCGGCGCGCTCGTCTATTTGCAGCGCGGGCTCGCGCTGATGCCGTTCGCCGTCTTCAGCTGCGTGTTGCTCGGCTTGTTCAGCAAAGAGAGCGTGCTCGTCGCGGTGCCGCTCGTGCCTTGGGTCGCGCTCGTCTCCGCGCCGATCTTCCACCCGCGGAGACCGCTGCGCGTCTTACGCGCCGCGCTCGCGTTCGCGGCGTCCGCGCTCGCGCTCATCGCTTACACGACGTTCCGCCATCACTTTTTCCCGGTCACCTCGCCGGTGAATGCGGGCGCGGCATTGCCGGCCGAAGCGGGCACACTCGCGCGCGCGCTGGCCGCGTTTTTACGCTGGTTCCAGCAGCCGCAATTGCCGCACGATCCGGTCAATAACCCGCTCGTCGACGCCGATTTGCCGCATCGCGTGGCCGGCGCGCTGCGCGTCTATGCTCGCGGTCTCGGCCAAGTCTTGTTTCCGTGGACCTTGAGCGGCGATTACTCCGCGCCGCAGGAGCCGATTCCGGATAGAGTTTTTTTTCCCGAGAGCATCATCGGCGGCGTGATGATGCTGCTGCCGCCGCTCGTCGGCATCGTGACTTGGGTGCTGTGCATGGTGCGCGAGGCACGCGTTCGAGCCAGTGAGGCTACCCAACCCAATCCAACTCGCGTCATCGATGCGCGACAGAGCGCGCTCGCGCTACTCGCGATCGGTTTGGTTTGGTTTCCGGTCGCGTATTTTCCGCACTCCAACATCCCGGTGCTCTTGCCCACGATCCGCGCGGAGCGATTTTGGTATCTGCCGGTGTTCGGCACGGCCTGCATTTTGGCCGTCGTGTGCACACGGCTCGTGCACTTGCGCTCGCACGCGGGCGCGGTTTGGGGTCCCCGCTTGGTGATCGCCTTCCTCGGTTTTCAAGCGCTCGCCGGACGCTGGCATGCGCTCGACTACACGGACGACTTGATTTTTTGGCGCGCGACGCACCGTGCCGCGCCGCGCAGCGCAAAGGCGCAGCTCAATTATTCAGTGATGCTCGGCGCGCGCGGCGAACTCAACGAGCGCCTCAAAGTCAACGCAGTCGCGATGAAGCTCGCGCCGAAATGGCCGATGGCGCACATTTACTACGGCGACACGCTGTGCCGTTTGCATCGTGCCGAAGAAGCTTGGCCGCATTACGTCGCTGGGTTCGAGCTCGCGCCGAACGACCTCAACTTGATCGCGCTGGCGCTGCAGTGCGCGTGGGACGAAAAAATCATCGACGCGCACAAAGACGAATTGCTCGCGCTCTCCGACGCGCACCCCGGCAGCTGGCTCGCGTACCTCGCGAGCGACATCGTCTACAACGGCGCCGCGAACGGCGGCGTGCAGAAGAAGTATCGTCCGCGGGCATATGACGAGGGGCCGAAATCGGATGCTCCTTGATTTGATGCTCCTTGTGTTTTGAGTCGTGGCGCGGTCCGGCGTGCTCGCGGCTTCGCCGCTGCGCGCGCCGGAGCCCCACAACGCCGGACGTGTCGGCCGCTGCGGCCGACACGCGCGGCGGAGGGGCTCAGCGCCGCAATACGCCGTTGCGCAGTAGTACGTCGTTGCGCGATGGTGACGGCGCGGGCTTGTTGAGGCTTCGAGTCATGCCGGGAGGCGCACTCGTCG
>DASYCL010000883.1:0-11968 GCA_036500245.1 Polyangiaceae bacterium
CGCCACGCTTCAGATCCAGATGCGGACTCTTCAAGAGATAGCGCTGTGTTTGCACGCGCACGTGTCCGTCGAGATCGAGCGTGCCGAGCTCGCCGTCGACTTCGACGCGATCGGCGGAAAATTCGAGGCGATATTCGCGCGTCGCGCGCGGCACCGATTCCACGCCGAGCGCACGCGACGCCAGCGCGCTCGTGCCAAAAAACAGGCACGAAGCGCAAAACCAATGGAGCGAGTCGCGAAGCAGCACGTTATTGTGAGCGTGTCGGACTTTCGCCACTGGCCTGCTGGCTCTTGTGCGCGAGCGAGCCGTACACATGATCGAGACCGACGTTGAGCGTCGCGTAGAAGCGCGCGTCCGGGCTGTAGAAGACGCTGCGGCGGCGGCCATCGGGACCGAGCTGCGCGGTCAGATTCGCGTAACCGATTGAAAGCCCCAAGTAGTCGCTGATCGTGATCCAGAAATCGGTTTGAAAGAACGTGAGTACAGAGCGCGTTTGCGGGTTGTCGACGCCGGTCGGTTCGGTGCAACCGGTGAGCACTACGCCGCAAATCTCGACGTCGTGCTCGACCGGATACTTCCATGCCGGTCGCACTTCGAGCGCGGTCGTCCAGAGCACGTCGCGATGGACGTGGAGCAGCGAGGCTGCGCCGAACACCGCGGCGTGCCGCGCGAAAGTGGCGCCGCCAAGTTGATCCGAAACGATCGAACGCCCATCCGGATCCAGCCGAATGCGCTCGAGCCCAGAATTGGTTGGGACCTCCGTGCGCGTGAACAAGTAGTTGTATTCGGCCTTCACGATCAGTTCGAGGTTCGGAAGAAAGGTCGCGCTGCGGCCTTCGAGCGCGACGTCTTCGCGCAAGCCCGCGCGCGCGCCGAGCCCGAGCAGCTTCCCGCTGTCCCAACTGACGCGCGACGTCGGCAAGGTCAAGCGCGGCAAGCGCAGCGCGAGCTCGGTCAAGTCGTCTGCGCTTTCGCGCAGCTTGTAGCTGAACGCGCCGTAGAGTTCGAAATCGGTCGCGGACCACTCGCCTTGCTCGGTCGTGGTGTCGCTGTTGGTGCGCTCGCTCACGATGCCGAGATCGGCGCGCGCGCTGATCGTCTCTTCTGTCGTATCGACGAAGTAGTAGCGAGGTCGGAGCCCGAAGGTCAGCTCATAAACTGGATCGCGACTCTGATAGTCTTGGCCGATTCCGACCGTGCTCGTGGTCACGGCGTTGTCCCAATAGAAGTAAGTGTCGTGCCACGCGTACGGGGTCTGTTCGACGCCCGGGGCAACTGTCCTTCCCAAAGGCACATCCGCTTCGGGCGTCGATTGGGGCTTTTGTGCGAACGCGGGGCGGGCCGCCACGACCGCGACGCAAACCAGCGCCGCCCGCAAGCGCCGGAAATTCGGGGGGGTCGCCACGCGAAGCTCGGCAGGACCTTACTCTTGTCCCTGTTTCTTCGCTAGGATGCGCCCCATGCCCGCGCCCCTTCCTGCGACAGAAATCACCGCGTTGCTTGGTCGTGGCACGCATTTCGAAGGGAAATTGGCCTTCGACGGTCGTGTGCGAATCGACGGCAGCTTTCGCGGCGAAATCCGCAGCTCGGACACGCTCGTGATTGGGGACGGCGCCGAGGTCGAAGCCGAAATCGATGTTGCAACCGTGATCATCAAGGGCGGCACCGTGCAGGGCAACGTGCGCGCGGCGCGGGCAATCGAGCTTTATGTGCCCGCGCGCGTTTCGGGCACGCTGCACTCGCCCGAGATCTTCATGGACAAGGGCGTGCAGTTCACGGGGACGTGCACCATGGCGCCGCTCGACGAAGCGTAAACCGCCATTCGCACACGCTGTTGTCTTTTTGCGTCAGTGACACGGAGACCCTATCGACGCAGGTTCATGGGAGGTGCACCGAATTGGCCAGAGTTGGAAGAAACGGTCAGGATTCGGCGTTTTTCGCCGGCTCGAATGTTCGGCACGCACCCTGCACTAAAGGGCGTTAGCCAAACCCGGCGCGGCGAGTGAAATTGCCCGCTTGCGACGGAACTTTCAGCGGCTTCTGACAGTACAACAGGCAGCGATTCGAAGGTCAGTATGAACTCCTACAAATCCGGATCATTCCTTGGTTCCTTGCGCAACTCGGCTCGAGCCAGCGCGCTCACTCTTGCCGGCTGCATGCTGTTCGCGAGTGTCACTGTCGCAGCCGCGCCCGCGGCCGGCCCGGATCGCGACAAGTGGCATCAGATCGATCGCTTCGACGTGAAGACGCCGTGGTCCGACACCAACGCTGGCGCCGCGCGCGGCAACGTCGATGCGCCGGTCGACGTCGTTCGCTCTGTCGTGCTCGATTACAAGAACTACGCGAGCTTCATCTCGCGCTTCGAGAAGTCGCGCGTCGTCGGCAAATCCGGCGATAAGACCGACGTGTACTTGCAGGTGCCGATCTTGAAAGGCGCAGCCAAGGTTTGGGCCATCGTGCGCTTCGAGCCGCCCAAGCAACTGAACGGCAGCGAAGTCGTCGAAGGGCACATGATCAAGGGCAACGTGAAACACCTCGACGCAACCTGGCGGCTGAAGAAGCTCGACGACTCCAGCACACAAGTCGTGCTCGAGCTCTTGATCGTACCGGACATGCCGGTGCCCGATTCATTGATCGTGCCAGAAGTGCGCTACGCAGCGGCGAAAGCCGTCGAAGGCTCGCGCGACGAAGCCGAGAAGCGCAAACCGCACTGACGTTGAATGACCGTGAGCGCCCGGCCCGCCTTGACGGAGTTCGAGCGCGCGGGTAGCTCGACGCGGTGAGTTTCGCTCGGCAGAGTCGATCTGAGCTAGTGCTCGTTCCGAGCGAGCGACACGTCGAGGTGGAGGCTGCTCGCGGCGCGCGCGCGCTAACACTGCGCGACTTCGTCACGCGCGTGGCGGAGCTCGCGGCGCCCAGCTCCCGCCCGGCCGCGCTCGAAACGATGCGGCTACTAACGCGCCGCGAGCTCGGCGATTCGCCCGCAGCGCTCGCACTCGCCGTCGATGATGCCGTGGGCCAACTTCGTCGCGCCGGAACGCGCGCTGAAGATCTACTTCTGGCCGGGTCGCGCGGCGCGTTGCTCGGGCGCGCACTCCGTCAAACTGACGCGCGCTTGGCTGCGCTCGACCTACGCGACGAACGCGCGGCTACTTGGCTCGCCGCGCGCGCGCTCCCCGAGCGCTCCATTCCCGAGCTCGACGGCGTGACCAGCGTGCGCGTGCGCGGCGTTTCGCGCTGGGAAAACGACGAGCTTTCGTTGCTCGAAGCGCTGCACCGCAAACTGCGGGCTGCTTCCGGCAGCGGCGTCGTGCTCGAGCTCCCCGACTCGAACGCGACGCCCGGCAAGCTCTTGGCGGAAGCGATTGCCGGCGTCTGTAGTCGACTCGAGGAACGTTGGTCCACGCACGCCGATCATCCGGAGCTCGAGTTCAAAGAATCAACTCGAACGCGCGAAGCTCCGAGCGTCATTCGCGCGGCACATGAAGCGAGCGAAGCTCGCGCCGTCGCGCGCAGCGTGCTCGAAGCCCTCGCTCGCGGCGCAGCGCTCGATCGCATCGCGATCGTGCCGCTCGACGTTTCGGATGCATTCCTCGAGCCGCTGCGCGCCGAACTCGGCGCGGCACGGCTGCCGTTCAGCGAACCGTGGGGTCGGCCGACGCGCAATGCACCCGAGGCGCACGCCGCGCTCGAGTTGATGCGCATCGCACAAGGACCGCTCGAACGCGATGCGTTGGTCGATGTGCTGCGAACGCCAGACATACGCCTCGACACGCTGCTCGGCTCGATCACGCGCAGCAGCAGCTTCGTCGATCTGCTCGCGCGTTTGCCGCTGCGCGTCGATCGCAGCGGGCGCGAGCTCCACGCCGCGCTCGATGCCCGCGAACGCCAAGTCGATGCAGACGACGAACGCGAGCGCGAAGCGCTGAGCGGCGCGCGCGAGCTACTCACGCAACTCGGCCGACGCTTCGAGAGTTTGCGCGCGAAAAATACGCGCCGCGCATTTCGCGACGCCTGGCGGCAATGGTTCGCGGAGCTCGGCTTGCTATCGGCTTCTCGGCGTAGCCTCGCCCAGGCGATCGACTACGACGAGCGCGACGATGGCGCGCCGCTCGCCGCATTGGGACAAAACGCGAACGCCGGACGAGCCATCGATCGCGCGCTCGATCGCGTGGTCGAAGCCGCGAACCTGGTAGGTCTCGGGGACGAGTCATTGAGCTTGCCGGATTTGCTCGAAGAGTTCTCGGGCGCGCTCGGCGCGATTGGGCACAGCCTCGGCGCAGTGCGCGCTGGCGCGGTGCGTATCGCGCGGCCAGCCGATGTCGCCGGGCTGGATTGGGATTTAGTGGTCGTGTGTCGCGCCGCCTCTTCGACCCTGGATTGGCAGAGCGCCGGCTCGGACAGCGTCCTCGATTCATCGCTCGTCGAGCGCTTGCCTCGCCATGCGCGCCCGCTCGGCGCGACCGATCGCGCCTTGTTCACACGTCTTGCGCTCGCCAGCACGCTCTCGAACGCGCAGCACGTCACGTTCACTTGGGCCAAGCGCGATGCGCGTGGCAGCTCGGGCGCCAGTCGCTTGATCCTGAGCTTGAACGCGGGCTCGCCGCGCGAAGAACCCGCCTCACCGCTCGATCCACTGGCGCGCCGCGTCTCGACGCCCGTCGAGCCGAGCGTCGAGGCGCGGTTGCGCGCTGCACGCGAGTTCGCGCGACAGGACTTCTACGCCGATCCCGAGCAGGCATTGGATTTCCAAAACGGCCTCGCTGGTTCGCTCGGGCATTTGGTCGGCGGGGACGCGACGCGGCCGCTCGCCTTGACCCAACTCGAGCGCTACGCCCGCTGTGCGTTCTTGGGTTTTTCCAGCGTAGTGCTGCGCGCCGTGCGCGATGACGCCGTGGGCGACGGGCTCAGCGCGCGCGAACGCGGCACTTTGATTCATGAAGCGCTCGCAGTCGCGTTGTCCGGCACTCGCGAACACTTCGGCAGCAGCGACCCACTCGAGCTCGAGCGCGAAGCCTTGGAACGAGCGCGAGATTTTTTGGGCCGACACGTGAGCAGCAACCTGCGCGGCGCCGCCCTCAGCGCCGCATTGGAGGACGTCGCAGCCTTGCTGCGTTGGTCCTTCGCGAACAGTGACGGGATTTGGTTCGCCGAAGCCGAGCGCGCTTTCGGGCTCGGCGAACCCTGGGGTGCGTTGCCCGTGGGCGAACACTTCGTATCGGGTCGCATCGATCGCATCGACGCGAACAGCGACCAGAGCGCAGCTCGCATCATCGACTACAAGACCGGCACCGTTCGGCTCACTGGTGCGCACGGCGATCAGCTGCTTCAGCCCTGGCTCTACGCCAAAAAGGTGGCCGAGGAATACGGCGCCGCGCGCGTGAGCTCCGGCTACTTGAGCCTGCACCGTCGCAAACCGGAATGGAAAGCAGCGCTGCCCGAAACCGACCCGAACAACGACGAAGTGCGCGACAAGCTCGCGCATGCCGAACAGCTGATCCTCTCGCTGCGCGCGGGCCGCGTGCCGGCGCGTCCAGCCACGCCTGACTCCTGCGCTCGTTGTGACGCGCGGGACATTTGCCGCCGTCCCCTGTCCGCGCCGCACGAGGCAAACGAATGACGCTAGCAACGACTCTGCCCGGCCTCGAGAGAAATGCGGTCATCGCGGCCAGCGCAGGCACCGGCAAGACTCAACTTTTGACCGGGATTTATTTGGCGTTCGCGCTCGGCTTGGCCGAGGACGAACGAGAAGTGCCCTGCGAACGCATCGTCGCCACCACGTTTTCGCGCGCTGCAGCCGCCGAGATTCGCGAGCGCCTCGAATCGCGACTGGTCGCGCTCGCCGATCCGGAGCGTCAAAGCCAAGACTCGCTTTCGGCATTGGCCACCGCGCGCGGGCTCTCGATCAATGAGCTCGCCACGCGCGCCCGGCGTGTCCTCGACGAACTGCCGCACGCCACGATCGACACGCTGCACGGCCTCGCCGCCAGCATTTTGCGCGGGCACGCCTTGGAGCTCGGGCTGTCCCCCAATTTCTCGATTTTGGACGAGGAGCAAGCCTTCCGCGACGCAGAAATCACGATCGACGACGTGCTGAGCGAAGCGATGACGGGCCCGTTGGCAAAAGCCACGGCGCGCCTGCTCGACGCTTGCTACGGCCTCGACCGCGCGCGCAACGAGCTCACCGTTTTGCTCGGTCGTCTCGACGAAGAAGGCGCGCCTGCTGAGGCGCTCGCGACCGGCGATCACGTCGCGGACGCGCGCGCAGAACTCGAGCGCTTGCGCGCGCTGTGTGCCAACATCGCGCGAAGCGAACGGACCGCACTCAATGCGCCAGCGGAAAACGCCTTGCGCGCTTTGGACAGCTCGGATTACCGCGCGCTTCGCGCAGCGCTCGTCGAACTCGCCGCGGTCCGCAGCACGAAGAGCATCACGGCGCAATCGTTCTCCGGCGAGTTGCGAAATTTCCTGGACAGCTTGTCCGGCGGCACCAAGCGCGAAAAACTCGAATCTCTCGTCGAACACGCCGAACGCGCCGAAGCCCTCGATCGCGAAGCGCGCGACGTATGCGCGCTTCTTGCGCGCATTCAGCGCGAACTATCGCGGCGTCGACGCGCAGACGGCAGCCTCGGATTCGGCGACGTGCTGCGTCTGGCGCGGGACGGATTGCGCGATCATCCCGAAATCGCGCGCAGCGCGGCGCAGGCGACCGAAGTGTTACTCGTCGACGAATTTCAAGACACGAGCCGCGTGCAGCGCGATTTGTTGCTTTTGCTGCGCGAACGGCCGGATTCGCTGACGCGGCGCAAGCCCGGAGTCGTGCCGTTGGCCGAAGAGATCGCGCCGCGTGGGCTGGTCGTGGTCGGCGATCGCAAGCAATCCATCTATGCGTTTCGCGGCGCAGAAGTTTCGGTGTTCGCCGAGCTCGCCGCCGAGCTCGCGGGTGAATCGGCCGCGCGAGCCCTCGATCTGCGTGGTGTTCGCGCGAGCGCAAACCCAGTCGCGGATTTTCATACATTGACCGCGAACTATCGTTCGTCGCAGGCGATCATCAGCGCCGTCAACGCGATCGCGAACATCGACTTCAACGTGGGCAGCGAGCGCGCATTCGAAATCCACTACGCCAACGCCGAGGCGCTGGTCTTGCCGGAGGCCAAGCAGGGCGAAGCGATTGGCCGCGTCACCCTGGTCGAAGACGACGGTTCAGTGCCCGACGATCCGTCGATTTCCGCGGTGGTGCGCCGCGCGGACGGCGCGCTGCGCAGCGCTTTCGCCGCGGCCGGCTTGTGTGCGCGAAGTGCCCGCGCCGGCACACGCTTCGGCGATATGGCGCTCCTGGCCCGCCGCCGCTCGACCTTGCCGCTATTGGAGCTCGCGCTCGATCGACTCAACATTCCGTTCGTCGTCGCCGGCCGCGCGCTGTACGCGACGCCGGAGGTGCGCGATCTATTTGCGGCACTGCGACTTCAGATCGACCCAGGCGATCGCCATGCGCTCGCGGTCGTCGCGCGTGGGCCGCTCGGCGGCCTCGACGATCGCACGCTCGGCGAGCTGTGCACGCCGCGACGCGGCCTGGATCCCGTCCGCGCGTGGTCGATCGAGCGCGTGAGCGAAGAAGGCGAGCGCGCCGCTGTTCGGCTTTTGCGCGAGCGTTTGCTCGAGCTCGAACAGGTTGCGCCCCGACTTTCGCCACGCGACGCGCTGTCGGCAATCAGCGAGCGCTTCGAACTCGAAGCGCTGTATGCCCTGCTTCCGCGCGGGCGAACGCGCTTTGGCAACGTCGAACGGCTGCAAGAAATCGCGGCGCGCCAAGGCGGCAGCTTACAAAGCTTCGTGCGCTGGCTCGAGCGCCAGATCGCGAACGAAGCCGACGAAGCCGAGGCGGCCGTCTTTTCTGACGAAGACGACGCGGTGCGCTTGCTCACGATCCACGGCAGCAAGGGCTTGGCTTTCCCGACCACAATCGTGGTCGATACCGGCGCGTGCGAGCTCGGCAATCGTGCGCCAATTTCACTCTTGCGCGGCGAGCGCGAAACGTCCCTCGTGATCCGCCACGTGACCGAATCGGGCTCGCTCTCCACTCCGCTCAGTCGTCGCGCGAACGAAGATTCGAGCGCCCGCGCCCGCGCCGAACGCCAGCGGCTATCCTACGTCGCATTGACACGCGCTCGCACGCACTTGGCCATCGTTTTGCCGACTGGCAAGTTCCGCGTGGATTCGCTGGCCGCTTCACTGTCCGCGGCCTCGGACGAACTGGCGAACATCCCCGGGTTCGAACGTATCTCGGCGGCCGAGCTCATGTCCGAGCGCGCGTTTTCTCCGGCGGTGAGCGATATTCAACAGGCTCCGGCGCCCGAGCGCCCAGCACGGCCTCGGGTGACGCTCGCCACCGTGGGCGTGACTGCGCTTTCGGATTTTGCGATTTGCGCGCGACGCTTCGAGCTCAATCATCTCTTCGGCATCGCCGAACCGCGTCTTGGTCCAGGCTCGCTGCGATCGACTCACGAAGATCCGCGCGCGCTCGGCAGCGCCGCGCATCGCGTGCTCGAAGCATTTCCGAGCGAGCGTTGGGGCACGCCGATCGAAGCGGCAGAAATCGAAGCCGCGTTGCTGCGCGAAGGGCTCGACGCGGACTCGGAATCGAGCGCCGTCACCGCGCGCGGCATCGCCGCTTTCTTGCAAGGCCGCTACGCGCGCGCGATTCGCGCAGACGGCTCGCGAATTCGGCGTGAGCTTTCGATCGAAATCCCGTTTCGGCGCGACGTCACGACGACTGAAGCGAGCCTGGAGCGCGCGAGCAAATCGCGCGGACGCCGCGTCCCTGCGGGCCAGCTCGAGCTATTCGCGTTGCGACCACGCACTGACGCGCCCGATCCCGAGCTGATGGGGGCAACCGTGGTGCTCAAAGCAACGCTCGATCTCGTGATCGAACGCGCCGACGGAAGCGTCGACATCATCGACTACAAGCGATCGCGCGGGGGCGACGCCGAGCGCTATGCATTTCAGCTGGCCGCCTACCGTGAGGTCGCGCGCCGAAGCTTCGGCAAAGAGCAAATCCGAACTGGCTTAGTGCACCTCCTCGGCGACGATAGCGAACCGGATTGGCAAACGCCGCCACAGTTCGATTTTTTCGAGCTCGGCACACGCTTGGTCGAGGCGCGCTTTCTAAATCGCTGGCCCGGCGTGACGGAGAGCGCGTGTCGAAAAGCGCAGTGTGGCTTCGTCACCGCATGTCACTCGCGGCGCAGCGATGAGCGTGGCACGGCTCCTTAGCGAACGAGCAGCGTCAACGCGACGAGCAGCGGCTCGACGAAGCGCGCATGGCGCGCGGACAGTCGCTCGGCAACGAAGGCTGCACCAACGGCGACCAGGCATGCAAGCAACGGGCGCAGCAGCGCTAAGCCCAATTCCCTGCTCGAAGCGCTGTCCCAAATTCCACAAATTGCGCAACAAATGAGACCGGCAGTGAGCAGCCCGCCGAGCGCGCTCGCGTCGCGCGACGGCCGAAATTCGCCGGTCGCGAAGCGACGCGCAAGGGCAGCATGCGCCATTGCCAAAATCCCGACGAGCCCGAACAAGCCAGGCAAAATCAAGGAACCGATCCCGGTTGCGAAAGCACGCGCGCTGTCGTCTTCCTCGAACACGCGGCGTATCAACGCGGGAACGTCGCCGTGCCAAAGCAGCGGATCGAAGCTGTACACCGCGATGGGCAGCGCGACGAGCGCAACCAGGACTACATTTGGCAGCGGCCAGTAACCATGTTCGAGCAACCGCTCCGCGCGTTCTCGATTGGCGATCCACGCGTGCAGCAGCAACACCGGGATGATCCAGGTCACCGCAAAGCTCAAGCCGCACCCGATCCAGGCGCACGCCGCGCTCGCGAGCAAGAGCCAACAGCGAGCGCTTGGCGATCGTTGTCGCAATGCGCAAGCGCTCGCCGCAACGACCAGCCAACCCGCCGCGATCGCGAGCATGCTCGCGCGTACCGAAAGCGCCGCATCGATGAATCCCGGCGAGAGCAGTAGCCACAGCGAAGCGACCGCGGCCGTACGAGTTCGAAAGCGTGCACGCAGCAGCAGAAACAGGGAAAGCGGCAAGAGCGCGGCTAAAATCAGCCACGGCAAGCGCAGGCAGCTCGATCCATCGAGAATCCCGAGTCGTCCGAAGCTCAAGGCGCTCCACGCGCTCAAGAGTGGAGCGAGCGGTCGATTGCCGAGTTGCTCGATCGCGCCGCGAGATTCGGGCCCTGCCAAAGCGCGGACGCCGCGCGCGGCGGCGACGCGCACTGCTTCCTCCGCCTGATTCACCAGTGCCGCGTAGTCGCTGTTACCCGCGCCGAGCGGCTCGCGCGCCGAGGCAGCGAACAGCACGATGAACGAAAAGAGCAGCAATGCCAGGGCGAGTTTCGTCTCGCGTTTCACGGCGCGGGGACTCCTGCGTCGATCCGCGCCGCGGTCTCGAACAGCGATTTGCAGCGAGCTTGCTTGCGCAGTTCCACAAACTCGCTCTGAGCTTCTGCACGCTCGAGTAAATTCTCGGCTGCGTGGTGCGCGCGCGAAAAACGCACGTGCCCGTCCGCGTGCGTCGACTTCAGCGCGTGCTCGAGGTCGTTGAAGCAATCGTCTGGCTGACTCTGAAGACACTCGGCGCGGGCACGCTGATACGAAAGCTCGGCGCTCTCCGGCCACTTTTGTTGTGCCGCCGCAAGCTCCGCCAAGGCTCGCTGCGGCTGCTTTTGAGCGAGCGCGGCTTTCACCAGACCGAGTGCCAAAAAGTAGTGCTCGCGGTCGCGCAGCTTGCAGCCGCGTGCGTCGAGGGCGCGCGCTTCCGAGTACGCGACGAGCGCGGCGCTCACCGATTGCTCTGTGTCTTCGCCGAGCAAGGCGTCTCCGCGCCAAACGCTGAGCGAGGCGCTTTCCGGATATTTGCTGAGCAGCGCGGCGAAGAGCTTCTCGGCGCCAGCGTAGTCCTTATTGCGCAAAGCCTGGATCGCCGGACGGGCCTCCTGATGCGGCGGGTCACGCGTCTCACCGCCCTCACAGGCGGTGTGAGCGACCGAAGCGACCGGTGGCGGGAGCGGCTTCGACTTGGGCTTGCCGCAGGCTCCGCCAAACAAAGCCAAAAGCGCAAACTGGCCGACTAACCAGCCGGTTGCCAACCCTCGACGCGCCATCTGATGATCCGCTAGCAGGATCCCAATCAGGCGGAAAGACCAGCAGATCTCGAGCACTGCATTCAGGAGCCGGCCAGCAAGCCTGTTGCGCGCCGCGTCAGTTTGTGCAAGAAAATTCGCGCTACCTCGCCTGTCCCGGCCGCCCGATCGCTTATACTGCGCCTCTGCCGGGAGCCTTGCCTCCCGCTCCCCTATTTAACCGGTCGCCGTTCGTGGCGCCACTGAACTAAAAGCCCGACGAGCTCACACTCCCCGACACCGAGCCCCAAAGCCAATGACACTTCCGCCCCGTTCAGGACTGTATGATCCACGCTACGAACACGACGCTTGCGGCGTCGGCTTCGTCGCCAACATCAAGGGGGAGGCATCTCACGATATCGTCAAGAAGGGCATCGATATCTTGCTCAACCTGGTGCACCGCGGTGCATCCGGTTGCGATCCCCTGACTGGCGACGGCGCGGGCATCATCCTTCAAGTTCCAGACGCCTTCCTTCGCAAAGCCTGCGACGACGCGGACATCGATCTGCCGGAATTCGGCCAGTATGGCGTCGGCTGCGTATTTCTGCCTCGCGACAAGAAAGAACGCCGTCGCTGCCAACAGATCTTGGAAGACAAGATTTTCGGCACCGGCCAGCGCTTGATCGGCTGGCGCGACGTCAAAGTGAACGAGAGCGTGCTCGGGCCGGTGGCTCGCGAGAGTGCGCCTGTAATCCGCCAAGTGTTCATCGGCTCGACCTGCGAAGACGAAGCGACGTTCGAGCGCAAGCTGTTCGTGATCCGTAAATGGGCGGAAC
>DASYCL010000884.1:0-3606 GCA_036500245.1 Polyangiaceae bacterium
CTACGACAAGTCGAACGGTGCGCGTCCCCTCGCCCGCTTGATTCAAGACGAAATCAAAAAGCCGCTCGGTGACGAGCTCTTGTTCGGACAGCTCGAACACGGCGGTCACGTGATCGTGCGCGCGGACAACGGCGCGATCACGTTCGACCTGCGCGGCGTGGACGAGCAAGGTATGCCACATCCGCGACTGTTGAACTAAGCCGAGGGAGCCGCGTTAGCGCTGCGACGTCACTTTGCGTCGGCCGTCGCGCTGTTTTTCGAGAGCGCTTCTCGGACGGCGAGCGCGAGCGTGCAGCTGTTCGTTTGACGTTGTTCGGCGGCGAGCGTGGCCGGATTTCGCACCACGCGATCCCCGACCGGAACGAACTCGCCGCGCGCCTCGGCTTTGAGGCGCAAGAGCGGGCTCCGCGTTTTCAAGTCCCAGATCCCGATGCGCGCGCCGTGCGCCTCGCGCTGCACGCGCTCATCGCTGGTTTCACCGGCATCCGGCGCTTCGGGCGGCAAGCCGCCCTCCGGATCTTCGTCGAGCACGAGCGTGAAGTAGCGCGAGCGCGACAAGAGTTCGATCGCGACGGGTACGTCGCGCTTCGAGACGCTGTCCAAATCACGGTCGTACGCGTTCAGGCCGAGCTCGGTGTCGGCTTCGTGCACTTCGTCGGTCCAGTCGTTGGAAAGGACTCGCAGGGCGCGGTAGGCGAGCCGCATGTTGTACGGACGCGGCGGTTCAGAACATACGTTCCACTCGTTACAGAGTTGACCGGGCGAGCAATCCGCGGTGACGCGACACGCGGGTCCCTGGGTTGGATCGGGCGCGCCGAGTCGCACGAACAAGCACGAGGTGAAACCGTCGTGAAGCGACGCACGCGCGGCGGCGCGAATCGACTTCACCGAACCGGTATTGGCCATACGCAGTCGGAAATACACGCCGGGGCTAGTGCTGACCTTATCGAGCGACGCGCTCGGGTCGACGAAATCTCCGGGCCAACCGGCGGCAAGTTCGCGCACCCAGCCTTCGACTTGGTCACGGAAAGGAATGATCTTCGGCCCTAGACTCACGGCGATGGCGCGCTGCTTGGCCATCACTTGGCTGCGTCGCGTTTCGATTTGGCCCTGTGAAATACGCCAATACACGACCGAGAACACGCCGAGCGCGACCGCGGTCCAGAGCCAAAATTGCGGCGGGATCGAGGCCATGCGCACGCGGCCGAGCGCAATCGCACGACGGCGCTCGGCCCGCGCCTCGTTCAACGAGGGCAGGCCAGAGTCAGTAACTGCTTTGCGCTTGGAGACGGCCACGGGCTGCTCGCGGGCCTACACCAATGACCACGAGTGTTGATCGAGAAATTTTCGGCTCCCAACGAGTGAGGACCGAAAATTTCTCGATCGTTTGCGGCGCTGGTCTGTCATTCAGTGTCATTCTGGTCGAATTACGCCCAAGCGAGCTTGGGCCTAATAGCAGAACGGGGAGCGACTCTGCTCGAGAGTGCTCCCCGCGCCAGCGATTCAGGCCGGCCTTACTTGCCGCCGAGGCGACCGACCATGAAGCTCACGTTCGGGTAGCCCGCGAACGCGGCCGTCTGGAACACGCTCTTCACGACCAGCGCTTGGACCTTGCGGTCGACCTGGAGGATGACCACGCCCGGGAATTCCTTGCCCGGGTTGATCTGCTTCCAAAGCTCCCGCTTATTCTTGAGTACGTTGAAGAGTTCGTCCACGCGCTGCAAGCGGTTGGCCTCTTCGATCGCGCGCGTGTTGCCTGCCGGCGCACCGTCGACCAGAATTTGCGTGCCGGTGATGGCGACCATCGGCGCTTCCGTCATGTCCATCACGTTTTCCGCGTTGGGCAATTTGACGTTCTTGTCGACGGGCAACTCGCCGGAGGCCGAGAAGCTCGCGAGCAAGAAGCACACGATGCAGAGCAAGAAGTCGATGAACGGGATCAGCGGGACTTCGTGGTTCGTCGAACGCTGACCGCCACCGGCGACCTTCTTCCGTACGAAGGCGAGCGGGATCTGGTGCATCAAGCGCCGACCCGGAACGGCAATCGGCTGGTGGAAACGGCTGAGAGCTTTTTCGGAAGACATGTCAGTTCACCGCGAAGGTCACGTTGAAGGACGGCACTTTTTCGCTCTTGCCGGCGAAATCGAAATCGCGTTTCGGCGAGTAGATCGCGTCGATGACGGCGATCACGTCGGAGAACGGCGTGGTGTTGTCCGTGTGCAAGATCGCAAGATCGAATTTCTTGTCCGAGCCCGCGCGATGCGAGCCATTCGCGGTCCATTCGTCTTCGATCTTTTTGGCGAGATCGGGGAAGCGAATGTCGCCGTTCGAGCCCGTCGGCACCGGTTTGCGATCAACGTCGATCGTGTTGACGACGGTGTTGCCTTCCTTCCAAACGAGTTGGAACTTGGTTTCACCCTTCATCTCGACGTTGAGCTGCTTTTCTTTCTTCTGCTCTTCCGGCGGCTCGTCCTTCGGCGGACCGGGCACGCGCGCATCAGCGTTGATGCGGGCCATCTGCGACCAGACCGCGGTCACGAGCAAGAACGCGACCAAACAGAGCAAGAAGTCGATGAACGGGATCAGCGGGATTTCGTGGTTGGTAGCCCGCTTACCGTGACCACCACCGACATCAATACCAGCCATGCATGCACCTTCTAGAAACGACTACGTCCCAATTACGACAAACGGGCCCGAGCAATCCTTGGTGCTGGGGCCCACTTTGCCGATGCTTACTTCGTCTCAGGCCGACTTATTCGAGACCCTGGAGGTTCACCTTCTGGCGGTTGGCAACCACCAGATTGAGCACCTGCACGGACGCCTCGTTGATGTCGTCTTCCAAGCCCTGGGTCTTACCGTTGAGCACGGAGAAGCCGATCAGCGCGACGATGGCCGAGAGCAGGCCGAACGCGGTGCAGTTCATCGCTTCCGCGATGCCTTCAGCAAGGATGCGTGCTTTCTGGCTCGGATCGACCGACTCACCGCCGACCGCGCCGAACGCTTTGATCAGACCGACGATGGTGCCGAACAAGCCCGAGAGCATCGCGAGGTTCGAGAACATCGCGAGGAAGCCGGTGCGCTTGCTGATCTTCGGCATCTCGCGGAGCGCCGCTTCATCCATCGCTGCCTGAACTTCTTCGTCCGGACGATTCACCTTGACGAGACCAGCTTGCACGATGCGCGCGAGCGGCGCGTTGGCGGCGGAGCACATCTTCACGGCCTTGGCCACGTCGCCGGCCAGGATGCACTTCTGCATGGTCGCGAGGAAGACGTCCTTGTTGATCGAGGAACCGAACAGATAGACGGCGCGCTCGGAGATGGTCGCAATGGCGCAGATCAGCCAGAAAAGGATGATCCACATTGCCCAACCGCCAGCCTGAAAGTGGTGCCACAAACTAGACATTCTGTTTACCTTCCGGATGTTGCTTTTAGCATTGCCTCGGCCCCGAAGGCGCGCCGCCTAACCGACCGCGACCGTTCATGTCCGGGACGCCCAGTTCCGATGTTGAAAAATCCTAACGACGGAACGTTGGACCGGGTCATCTTGCTGAACTGTAACCCCCCCCGTCAAGAGAGATTGGGTACACCGGTGCTGTTCGCGCTCAA
>DASYCL010000885.1:0-2269 GCA_036500245.1 Polyangiaceae bacterium
CGGTACGTGCTGAGGACTTCTTCGGCCCTCACGCCCGTGAGGGAGGGCCGCAGAAATCCGAAATGCACGTCTGGGCCGAGGTATTTTTGGGTTGGGTTGGCCTAGCCCGGCATTTGCCGGCAATTTTCCGGCACTTCGCCGAAAATTTTCGCTTCGTGATAGACGAAAAGGGCGATGCTCCGATGCGAAATCCGCGGCGCAGTACGCTCCGACGAAGAGGAGCTACTCGGCCTCGCCCGGCACCTGAATACCGTCAATCTGCCGAACGATCGCGGCCATGTGCAGCGCCTCCTCGAGCACTCCGAGCGCAGCTTCACCGGTGAGCTCAAAGATCCGCGCAAGCGTAAATACGTCTTTTTGTTGCGTGAGCTTGCGAGCGGACATGCGCTCGGCACCAGCATGATCGTCGCCCAGCTCGGTCGGCGGGACGCGCCGTACATCTACCTCGACGTGATCAGCGAAGAGAAATATCACGCCGTGCTCGATCGCCATTTCCAGCACACCGTGCTCCACCTCGGCTTTTCCTACCAAGGCCCGACCGAAATTGGCGGCCTGGTCGTCGCGCCCGAACACCGCGGTGCGAGCGATCGCTATGGGCTCTTGATCTCGTACGTGCGTTTCTTGTTCATCGCCGCGCATCGCGAGCTCTTTCAAAGCGAGATCTTGGCCGAGCTCTTGCCGCCGCTCGAACCGGACGGCACGAGCCACCTGTGGGAAGCGCTCGGCCGCCGTTTCACGAGCATGAGCTACGCCGAGGCGGATTTGCTCTCGAGCACCGACAAATCCTTCATTCGTGATTTGTTTCCGAGCGGCAGCATTTACGCGAGCCTGCTCTCACCCGAAGCGCAAAGCGTGATCGGCAAAGTTGGCGCGCAAACCAAAGGCGTCGAGAAAATGCTGCGCCGGATCGGCTTTCGCTACGCCGAGCGGATCGATCCGTTCGACGGCGGGCCGCACTTCCTCGCCGCGGCGGACGAGATCAGCTTGATCCAAAAGACGCGCCGCGTAGAGCTCGCGAACGCTTCGGGCAAAGGGTCAAAAGTGCGCGCTCTAGTCGCCCGCGATTTGAGCGAAGCCCCCTATTTTCGCGCCGTTCCCTGCGAAATCGAGCGCATCGACGAGAGCCGCGTCGCCATCGCCGCGGAAGTCCAGACAGCGCTTGGCCTCGGCGAGCACGACATCGCCCACGTGTTACCGCTCGACTGAAGCGCGAAGTGCATCGGTCGGCGCGAACCGCGTGCGCTTTCGGCGAAGCTCGCATATACGTCGCGGAACATGATGCAAAAGCTGGTCAAAGGCATTCACTCGTTTCAGCGAGGTTTCTTCGCGACTCACCGCGACTTGTTCGAGCAACTGGCCACCACGGGCCAACAACCCGAAACCCTGTTCATCACCTGCTCCGACAGCCGCGTGGTGCCGACTTTGATCACCAACGCCGCGCCCGGCGAGCTCTTCATCGTGCGCAACGTCGGCAACGTGGTGCCGCACATCGATCTGCCCGGCGGCACCGCGGCCGCGATTCAATACGCGGTCGAAGTGCTCAACGTCGAAAACGTGATCATCTGCGGCCACACCCAATGTGGCGCGCTCAAAGCCATCTTGGATCCCGAAAGCGTCAAACACCTCGACTTCGTCAAGCGCTGGCTACAAGGCACGATCGACGTCAGAAACGTGATCGAAGAGAAATACGCGCACCTCACTGGCGAAGAAAAACTCACTGCCGCGATCCAAGAAAACGTACTGGCCCAGCTCGAACACCTGCGCGAATACCCCTTCATCGCCAAACGCCTCGACAGCGGCGACCTGCAAATCAACGGCTGGATCTTCGACGTCGGCAAAGGCCAAGTCTTCGACTACGACCCCGAGAACGGCGAATTCATGCCGCTCGGGATTTGAGCACCGACGCGCAACACGCCCCGGTCAAACACAAAACAAAGTTGCACGCGCAACTAAGAATCGCTCATTGATTTGGGTGGGCCGTTGGGCAAAGCCACGCCACGCCGGTCGCGCTGTAAACGGCGGGCACGAGTTCACGGTGTAACGGCCGCACGAAACGCGACCATGGCTTGCCCCGTCAGCACGCAACCTACGAACCACTAATCTACGAAGAAGCCACGCCCCTCCGCTTCCCAAGCAGCTTCCGCAACGCCGCCAAATCCACCGGCTTGACCACGTGTTCGTCGAAGCCGGCTTGCAGCGCGAGCTCGCGATCGCTGCGCTGGCCATAGCCGGTGAGCGCGATCAGGAAAATGTTCGGGTGTTTGCCGCT
>DASYCL010000886.1:0-9382 GCA_036500245.1 Polyangiaceae bacterium
GCGAAAAGTATTCTGCGCTGGCCGTAGAAACGAGCTTTCTGCATGATCTCCAGGACGCGCCCAATCAGGTTCCGATGAAGGTCGTAGAGGGTGGCGGCGTGGGCGTCGGTGGGCCGAGTGAAGCTGGTCTGACCGACGTTGTTTGGGTCTTGAACAACACCTTCCGCCTCTTCGTGTACAACATCGCGCCAATTCCGCAGGATTTCAGGTCGGGTCTCAGCAGCAGCGATCCGCCGCCCGTCACCGCCTTTTCCTTGTTCCTCAACAACCTCCCGCCCATCGCCGAGTGCAAGGTGGCACAAGTGTCGGCTGGCTCCGCCTGCACAGCTATCGTGGACCCCTCCCTGTTCGATGCGGACAGCTTCGATCCCGATGGCGGCCCAGTTGAGCTTTCGATCGAGCCCGCTACCGCATTCGGTCTCGGCGTGACCGACGTGCAGCTTACCGTGGCTGACAACTTCTCGAGCTCGATGTGCAGCACGCAGGTCACTGTGGTCGACAACACGGCGCCCGTGATCACGGCGCCCGCGAACGTGAGCGTCAGCTCTTGCGCGGCGAGCGCAACCGTCAACGTGGGCAAAGCGACGGCCACCGACAACTGCGCGAGCACGCCCAGCGTCACCGGCAAAATAACGGTCAAAAATGGCGCGGATTTGCCACAGCCGATCGACGTGACGAGCGGCCAAGCGAACCTCGGTCCCGGAACGTACGGCGTACTCTGGACGGCCTCTGACGGCGTGAATACCAGCATGGCGATCCAAGTGGTCACCGTGACCACGTCGATCGAAGCGAACGGCAGCTTCGTGCTGGACGATCGCGCGCAATTCACGAAGGCGAGCGGCGGCTTTGCCACGGTGTTCAACGCTGGGGCGCAGCAAACCAGCATCGGCAACGACGCCCACTCGGGACCCGTCTTCAGCGTCGGGCCGATCACGGTCAACCATCGCGCACACGTGGACGGCGATCTGACTTCCGCGCAAGCCGTGAGCGCCGTTTCGGACGCCGTGATCTCCGGGACCATCCACCCATTCAGCGCGGTCGCGCTGCCCGGTCTGCCGTCGCTGCCGGCGTTCCCCGCGCCTACTTCGGGTAACCTGACCGTGAATTCCGGCGTGTTCGCGCCGCACGCGGGGGCTTCGTACGGGACGGTGATCCTAAACTCAGGCGCGGAAATGGATCTCGGCGCGGGCGACTATTTCTTCGTCTCGCTCACCATCAACTCAGCCGTGAAATTGCGCGCCACGGCCAGCACGCGACTGTTCGTGCAAAATCAACTAATCGAACGCAGCTCCTTCACCACGACGAGCGGCGCTCCGCAGCCCATCTATCTCGGCTACGGTGGCGACAACATGACGCTGGAAGCGGCCTTCACGGGCACTTTCCTGGCGCCCAACGCGGACATCACCCTCGGTACGGGCTCGGCAACGACCTTCGCGGGTTCGTTCTTCGCGCGCGGGATTGAAGTGCGATCGGGCAGCACGCTCGTCTGCGGATAGCGATCAGTGATCGAGCGCGGAGGCCGGGATTCCGAATGCTCGGCAGCCGACGGGATTCGAATCCTGCGCACAGTGCTAGCGACAACCTCAATCGGCATGCGACCTTGCGAGCCAACACCGTGAAAAACAACGCGGGAATTCACGGTGAATGGCGGTCGCTGGATGCAACGCCGCGAATTCACTGCATTTTCATCGGCCCCTCATGCGCAGTCCGCGCGGGGTCGTACCCTTCGATCGGGCGGTGATCGCATTGCATCAGACAACTCAACACGTGCGCAATCTACGCGCGAACATCACGCATCAAGGGGACGGCCTCACGATGGTCGCGTTCGGGCCGGTCTGCATTGCGATCTGGAACGCGCAGCCAACCCGAACGTTGTTCGAGGTGCAGCGCTCATCCCTCGCAAGTGCCGTCCTCAAGGCTCCCGGTGAAGCGTTGTTCTTGTGCGTGGTCGCGTCCGACGCGCGGCCTCCCGAGCAAGACATTCGCGATGCGTCGTCAGCGATGATCACCGGCCACGGCAAGAGCCTGGCCGGCTGTGCTTGCGTGATCGAAGGCAGCGGGTTTCGCGCTGCCATCACGCGTACCGTGCTGAGTGGCATCGTCCTGATTACCCGCACGCCTTCGCCTGTGGTCTTCTTCGACAGCGTGGCGTCGGCTTTGCCGTGGCTGCAGAAACGCTCTACCCGTGTGGACCTCCAAGGTCTCGCTGAAGCTCTCGACGAGGCGCGACCTCGCGTAGCACCGGTAGTTGAGTGAAGCTCAAGAAAAAACAGATCGGCGCGCACGCCCGAACCGGATCCGGCGCGCGGAAAGTATGCCCAATCCAAGCAAGAACGACGCGAGTAGGAACCACCGCTTCCCCGACGAGTTCCAGACCGGGGGCACAGCGGCTGCCGACTTCGCGTGCACCGAGAGCGTGATGGATCGCGCCAAGTAGTCGTCCGTCAAGAACTGAATGGGAGCACTCCCGTCTTCGGCCGCGGTTGGCGCGACGTATTGCAAGGAGACCGTCTGAGCTGCGCCGCTCGCCAGCGTGACGCTGGCAGGCGTGCCCGATGCCCACTGACAATGTGCAGGCAGCACCGTCGGCAACACGAACGTGATCGGATGGGTGCACAGCGTCGTCGCGTGCCGCAGACGGATCGACACCTGTGCCGTCTGCCCAGGTTGAACCGAGCCGAAATCGATCAGCGCCGGATCGCAGCCCGCGGTCTCGGTCACTTCGGCGCGCACGCGGCGCGCTTCGATCACGGCGTTGAGCGCGTTGATGCGTCCGTATCCGACGTTCTGATTCCAGGTGCCGTCCGGATGATTGCTGTCGCTGGGCGAGAATACGCCGCCCACTTTGTCAGCGGTTCGGTACAAAATCGTGCGCACGTCGTGCGCAGTGAGGCGCGGGTTGTGTGCGAGCAGCAGCGTGGCCACGCCAGCAGCGTGCGCCGCGGCGGCGGAGGTGCCTTGAAAATTGGTCACGTAACCCGCGGCCGCGTAGCCTGCGGCGCCGTTGAGATCCGTGCTCGTGATGGCAAAACCTGGTGCGCTCACGAAGGGCTGCGTTGCCGAGAAGTTAGAACCCCAGCTCGCTCCGCCATGGTTCGTCCCGTGGCCGAGCGGCTCGGCGCTCACGCGCGCGCCGGTCGTCGGTCGGACGGCGCCGCAAACGATGACGCCAGGGTCCGTCGCGGGATAGGGAATGGTGCTGGCATCGTCGTCGCCGCTCGGAACGATCACCGGCACATCAGCCGCGATTGCATTGGCGATCGCCGTCGACAACGCCGACGTTGCCGCGTAGGCGTCATGAAAAGCGGACAGCAAAATCACGCGTCGGTGTTGCTTGTCGCGCTCCGCGGTCCCGCCAGGGTCGGCATTCGGTAGCGCGGTAGTCACTGCCGCATTGATCGCGCCCGTCACATCGGACAATGCCGCGGGAGCAGTCAGCGCTAGTGAGAAAATCGGGCTGAGCGGAGCAACGCCGACGACGCCGGACGTGGCTTGCCAGTCCGCGCCAAGGATGCCTGCGCAGGCTGTGCCGTGTCCGCCTTCGGCTGCGCCGGGGCCGGTTGGGCCACCTAGCGTTGCTGCAGCCACGCCACCGATGTCCCAGCCGAAGTTGCCTGGCCGCACCAATTCCGGATTGCCACCGCCGCCGGTGAACGATTGCGCACCGTTGTCGATCACACACGTATACACGCGGTTCACGCCCAAGTTCGGCACCAGCGTGCCACCTCCGGGCAAGCCCCAAGCTTCCGGCATCTGAATGTCGAGCAGGTTTTGCTGCGGCCAAAGCGCTTCGCCGACGGGCATGGTGGGTGTCACCGGCATTTCGCCGCCTCCCGCGGCGCCGCCATTCGCTGCACAAACTCCGGCCGCGCCACCATTGTCTCCGCCGCCTCCCGCCGTGCCACCTGCGTCGTCACCGCCCGCAGCGCCACTTGCGCCGCCTTCACCGCTCGCACCGCCACTCGCTCCGTCCGTACCGCCTGTCGCGCCGTCGCCCGCGGTCCCACTGCTTGCGCTGCCGCCGACCGCGCTCGAACCTGCAGCCGGCGCCGCTCCGCCAGGACTCGAGCCGCCCGCGACTCCGCTGAAGCCGGCGTTCCCGGCGGCTGCGCTTCCACTCCCGCCTGCGCTGTCGCAACCAGCCGACCCGAGCGCTGCCCCAAAAAACACGACTAGCCCCACCCCTGCCGCGCGAATCATAGCCAGAACGTCCAATTGATTCACCGAGCCGTCAAGTCACCACTGCAACTGAATTGTTGAGCGGCGATTCATCAGTCGTTATCCGGCTCTGCGCAGCACTTCGACGTCCTTGGTGAGCTTGCTTCCGAGGCGATCGGCTTCGACCTCGAGATCATAGGACGCCTGAAGGTTCAACCAAAAACGCGGGGCGTTTCGGAAGAAACGGCCAAGGCGAAGCGCGGTGTCGGCTGAAATGGCACGCTTGCCGAGCACGATCTCGTTGATTCGTCGTGGGGGTGCGCGCAAGCCCTTTGCGAGACGGTACTGAGAAAGAGCCAGTGGCTTCAGAAATTCCTCTTCAAGGATTTCACCAGGATGAATTGGGGCGAGACGCTTTCGGGTCATTGGATGTCCTAATGGTAGTCGACGATCTCGACGTCGTGGGCATCATCGCCGAACCAACGGAAACAGATCCTAAATTGGTCGTTGATGCGGATGCTGTGTTGACCGAGCCGGTCGCCACTCAGTTTTTCCAGGCGGTTGGCGGGTGGAACCTTGAGGTCGGAGAGTGACGTGGCTGCATCGAGCATGACGAGTTTCCGAAGAGCCACGCCCTCAATTCAAATTCGCCATGGCATTCACCGCCCGCGCCCCGCCGTTCACCACACCCGTCACCGCCGCGATCACCCCGCCACTCGGCGGCTCCAGCGCCCGCCCAATCACCTTCGCGTGCTCTTCTCTGGCCGTTCGCAACTCCGCCCGCGTCATCGGCCCGCGCAGTAACGACATCGCGCAGCGCGGTTGCAAGAGTGCAATCCCGTTCGGCACGTGCACGTCTCGAATCACGAACCAGCGCGGAGCGAGCCGTTGCACGGTCCGCGTGAGTGCGGCGAGTGCTTCTTTGTCTTCGCCGATACTCGCGGCGAGTCCGTCGAGCACTCGGGCTCGGTCCGCGTCGGTTTGCAATCTTCCGATGCACCACACGCCCGCGTTGCTGAGCGCGCGGTAGTCTAGGTCCATTGGGTTTTGCGTCGCGAGGATGACGCCGACGCCGAAGGCGCGCGCTTGTTTCATCAGCGCGACGAGCGGGCGTTTGGTGGGCGGATTCGCCGGGTGCGGCGGCAAGAAGCCGTACACTTCGTCGAACACCACGAGCGCGCGGAGCTTGTGCGTGCCGGGCAGCGAGCGCGTCCAAGCGAGGATTTCTTCGAGCACCACGCCGAGCACCAGTGCGCGCTCGGCGTCTTCCAGATGCGCCACGCTGAGCACCACTGCGGGCGTGCGGCCTTCGCGGGGAGTGAGCCAGCTATCCACGTCAAGTGGCGCGCCTTCGCGCCAACTCGCGAAGGTCGGCGAGGCGAGCAGGGTGTTTAGCGCGGCGGCGAGTGATTTGCGATCGGACCTCGAGATGAAGTCGTTCAAGGGCAGGGCGCCGACTCGGTCGATCGGAGGCTCTGCCAAATCGTGCAGCAGCGAATCCAAGTCTGCGGCGCGGCCAGCTTGGAAGTGCCGTTCCGCGAGGAGAGCGAGGAGCACGTGTTCTTTGCTCTTCGCTGGATCCGATTCGCGTCCAATCAGTTTGAGGACCAAGGAAATGGCCGCGCTCAGCGCGGCGCGTGCTGATTCGGGGTCGCGATCCCAACGCGGCGAGCGCCGCTCGAGCGAAGAGAGTAAGTGCAAGGGTTCGCCCGCGCTCGAGCCCGGCGTGATCACGCGCACCTCGGTCGTGCTCGTGAAGCGCGCGAGTTCAGCGGCATTGATTCCCCAAGCTTCGAGCGCGCTCTGGCGCTCTTCGCCCAAAGCGCGTGCGATCTCGTCGGCACTTCGCGTCTCTTCCGCGGTGGAACAGCCTTCCACCCAGGGTAGGAATCGCGCTGGGTCGAAGTCGGGGAAGGCGAGTAGGAGATTCGGTAGATCGCCTTTCACGTCGATCGCGAGTACGGGCACGCCCGAGCGCAAGGCTTCTTCGATCATCACGGTGGTGAGTCCGGTCTTGCCCGATCCGGTCATGCCGACGACCACCCCGTGCGTGACGAGGTGGTGCGCCGGCAAGAGCAGATCGCTCGCTGCACCCGCACCGTCGAGTGCGTATGTGCCGCCTAAATACAGAGCGGGTGCTTTGGCCATGACTCAGCTCACTCCCGCGAATGGCGAACCACCCGGATGACCTGCTTTGAGCGCAGTGGCGGGAGCCGTGTTGGTCGAAGCAGCAGCAGCCGGAGCTGAAGCCGCGTTCGTGCCGCTGACCGCGGGAGCCGGCGAAGTGGGCGGGGTCGGGCCGGGTGCTGGCGTGGGGTCCGGCGAATCCGTTTTTTTGCGGCCAGAAGCGCGCCCGGCAATGTAGAGCGACGGAGCGATTTGTTCGAGATCGTCTTCGTCCCAGCGCAAGTAGCTGATCGCGCGCCGCACTTGATCGTAAGCCTTCACGAACAAGGTGAAGTGGCGCTGGCGTTGCATCGAGGCTTCGGTCGCAACCACCGGAGCTTGCTCGCGCGTTCCGACTGCGTCCATCAGTTGATCGCAGAGCAAGTCGGCCTGATCGAGATCGGCCGTGGTGATTGCCGTTTTGCCGGCGATGCTGCTCCAGCTTTGGCGCAACAGTCCGGACAGCGCCAGCAAATCGAACGCCAAGTTCTTGTAGCCGATGTTGGCCTTGAACTCGGCGATGCGATCGCCGCTGATCAGCCCGCGCGTCGAGAGCGCCACGGCGTCCGCATACAGCGTGGTGCGGAGGGTCATGGCTTGTTCGTTCAATGCGATGAGTTGAGCGGGTTGAGCCGACGCACTCATATAGAGAGAGTGCGCCACGCCGGTCGCGAACGTGTACGTTTCGAGTTGATCGAACGCGCTCGCGTCGAAGCCCGGTAACGCCGCCGCCTGAGCGCGAAACCCCATGATTCTCGGCAGCGCGCCGACGGCGGTCGCGATGGCGCTCGGCAGATCGATGTTGATCGTCACGAGATCGTTCGGGTTGAGGGTTTGAGCTATGGGCGTGGCCCGAGCGTACGCTTCGCGATAGCGACGCGTCGTCGGTGAGTCCGGAGCTGGAGACGGAGGGGAAACGGGATCGGTAACGGGTGTCGACTGAGTCGACGGTGTCTGTTTGATTTGAGAATCGGTCATTTTGAGTTCCTGGTTTGTCCCGGCGCACCACGCGCTGGGTTTTTTCTTGTCGGAACCCAGACCGACCGAGTTGCTTCAGAAGATCACGCTTCCCATTTTTTCGTCGCCCTCATTGCCGGCAGGCTGCAATTCCTTCGTACGAAGGCGCGATCGAAGGTTTCGAATTTTCGATCCTTCGTACGTAGACCGTTTCGTCGATTTCAGATTTTCGGGTCTACGTACGAAGGCACTTTTGGCGGCGACCTTTTTCGGCGCCTTCGTATGTATGCGATTTCAGTCGCTCACAAAAAAAGGAGCCTTCGTACGAAGCGCCGGTCGAAGCCGACCTTCGAAACCGTCTACGTACGAAGGAATGGGGAAAGGCGACCTTCGAGCGCCTCTATGTGCGAACTGAAATCGGCATTTCGGAGATTTCGGCGAAGAGCGCGGTTCGAGCGCGTCGAATTCGAGCAACCGGCTTCCGGATGGTGCCGACGGGAGGTCGTTCACTCTGAACGAAAGGAATCGACCATGGACCATCATTTGAAAGACGAGACTACGAACCCGAATCCGGCCGACACCGAAGGCCAATCGAACGTTCACGACCTGCATGGCAGAACGCCCAAGCGATCTCCCGGCGCGCATCGATATCGCACTGCGTACGAGCAAGTCTTCGATCGCTCTCGCTCGCTCGATCAAGGCGAACTCGTGGCGGTGAACATCGATATCCCGAACGCTGTCGTGCTCGTTGTGGGTATTGCACCAGCCGTACGCGCGCTTCGAGGCAAGCTCGCCCAGCTGCCAGAGTTCGAGCTGGAGAATGTGGACTTGCTCGAGACGTACGCGCAGGCGCTCGGCCATGCCCACGCGCAGATGACGATCGTCCCCGCTCGTATCGGCACTTCAGCGCTCAAGCAGGAGGCGCTCGCACTCCGGGACATTCTTCTCGCAGACGCCGCAGCGCTCGAGGCCAGAAGGCTCATCTCGACGAAGGCATTGAAAGAGGTGCGCGAGGAATGCCGCTCGCGCCTCGCCTTCGGGCTGCTGAACTTGGCGACGCTGCTGCGCACCGCGTGGCCGAAGATCGCCGGTCGGCCGACGATCGCTCAAGCCGAATTGAACCAGGTTGAAACGCTCGTCGATCGCTTGATGTGCCAACCAGACGAGCAGGAAAGCGTCCGCGCCGATGCGTCTGCGCGCTCCGAGCAACGCCAGCGCAACTTCACTCTCTTAGTGCGCGCCTACGAGCAAGTGCGCCGCGGCGTCGCCTATTTCCACTGGAGCCACGGCGAGGTGGACTGCATCGTGCCTTCGCTGTACCGCGGTCGAGTCGTAAGAAGCCGCACTTCGCGCGCTTCGCGCGCAGCCAAAGCCAAACCAGAAACCCAAGCCGAAGGCGCGCGAGCTGCTTCGCAAGAAGCCCCTTCGAAGGCGTCGAGTTAGGGGGAGCCATGGGCCTACTTCAAGTCGAAGGGTTACTCGACGCTGCGCAGTTCTGGCCGGCGGGAACATCAGATGGCGATACCGCGCGCGTTACGGTGGAGCGCGTCAGCTTCGAAGGCAAGGTGACGCACGTCTTCGAGGGCGCTCACATTCGCGGCCGCATCAACACGACCGTGCTCGACGAGCACAACGCGATCACGGTGCGCTTCCAAGGCATCGATGCGCCGGAGTTGCACTACCTTCCCGCTGTCTCGAAAGGGAAAGCCGCGAAGCCGAACCACAACTTCCGCCAACACTACGGGCGCGCTGCCGCGGCGGCGCTCGGTGCGTTCGTGAAGACGTTCGGCGCGGGAAGCGTGAAGTGCCGAGTGGTGACGCAAGTATCAAAGCCGAACGAAGTCTTCGACACGTACGGCCGCTTCATCGGCGATGTGATCGTGACCGACGCGAACGGGCGCGACGTCGATCTCAACCTGTGGATGCTGCAAAACGGCTGGGCTTTCCCGACGTTCTACACATCCATGACGGATGACGAGATCGCACCGTTCCGCGCCGCCGCGGACGCAGCGGCGAAGAAACGGCTCGGCATCTGGAAGTGCTACAACTCCGAGCTCAACTTCGACGCTGCGCTGTTGTTCAAGGACACAGAAGCTGCTTC
>DASYCL010000887.1:0-12999 GCA_036500245.1 Polyangiaceae bacterium
TCGCCGCCATGCAAGACGTGCCGACGGCGATCTACGAAGCCGCGGACATCGACGGCGCGAGTTGGTGGGTGAAAGTTCGGCACATCACGATCCCGCTCACGTCTCCGGTGATTTACTTCAATGGCATCATCGGCATCATCGGCGCGCTGCAAGTCTTTGCGGTGCCGTACATCATGACCGGCGGCGGCCCCGCGCGCGCAACCTTGTTCTACGCGATGCGCCTGTACGAAAACGCCTTCGGCTTCCTGCGCATGGGTTACGCCTGCGCAATGGCTTGGATCTTGTTTTTGATCATTCTCGGTTTGACCTATTTGGCCGAAAAACTCGGCAAATCACGGATCCACTACACGGAGGGGTGACGACCATGAGCCAGCCCAATTCGCCTTTTTCCAGCACCTTCCGTGAAAAGCCGTGGACCCAAAACGTGATCCACGTGCTGCTCATCGTAGGCTCGGTGATCTTTGTCTTCCCACTCTTATGGATGCTCTCGACCGCGCTCAAACCGATCGATCAAACGATGGTATTTCCGCCGGTGTGGATCCCGAAAGTCTTCAAATGGTCGAACTTCAGCGAGACGGTGCACTACATCCCGTTCTTCAAATACACGCTGAACACGCTCCGCATCTGCGTCCTCGGCGCGATCGGCACTACGCTGTCGAGCGCCCTCGTCGCTTATAGTTTCACGCGGCTCGAGTGGCCCGGGCGCAACATCCTATTCGCGCTCACGCTCGCCACGATGATGGTTCCGTTCCCAGTGGTGATGGTGCCGCTCTACAGCGTGTTCAAGGGGCTCGGCTGGATCGGCACGCTGAAACCGTTGTGGCTTCCATCCTTCTTCGGCAGCGCCTTCAACATCTTCTTGCTACGCCAATTCTTCACGCGCATCCCCAAATCCCTGCCCGAAGCCATGTCGCTCGACGGCGCGTCCGAGCTACAAATCTTCTGGAAAATCTACTTGCCGCTCTCGCGCGCGCCGCTCGCGGTCGTCGCGTTCTTCAGCTTCGTCGGCTCATGGAATGATTTCTTGGGTCCGCTACTCTACCTGACCGAGCAAGACACTTTTACGCTCTCACTCGGGCTCCAATTTTATCAAAGCCAAAACGGCGGCACGCAATGGCACTACCTGATGGCCGCCTCCTTCATGACCACGATGCCCATCGTGATCATCTTCTTCTTCCTGCAGAAGACCTTCTTGCAAGGTCTAAGCTTCATGAAAAACGTGGACGCCTGAGCACGCAACGGATCGGGCGTCGCTCTGTTCACAATCCACCCAAGCGAGCTGGGGTGTAAGAAACAAAGTTGCGCATTCAACTTCAGAATCGGCTGCGGATAGGGACGCCGGACTCGAACGAAGGTAGTGAAACGCCGGGACGCGCGGCCCGAGCCATTGACGCGCACTGCGCCGCGCGTACATTGCCGGCCGATGGCGCTCGTGAAGCTGGTGGTTCGCGCTCCAAAGAAGCACGCGGAACTCCTGAGTGAATTGTTGTTCGAGGCGGGCGCGGGCGGCGTAGAAGAGCGAGACAACGGCCGCGAGCTCGTGGTCTACGCCGCCGCGCGCGAAGAAGCCGAACGCATCGCCGAGCGCACGCGCGGATCGCTGCGCGAAGCGCTGGCTGGCGTCGCAGGCATCTCGCTCAAAGTCGAAGTCGACGAAAATTCGGACTGGGACACTGCTTGGACGAAACACCTCCGCCAAGTCGAGCTCACCCCTAAAATCGTGATTCAACCGGTGTGGGACGAAACCGCGGCGCCCGCGGGCAAAACGCGCATCCTCTATCAACCCGAGCTCGCGTTCGGCGACGGTGCCCACATCACGACGCACCTCGCCGCGCAAGCGCTCGAACGCGCGTGCACTGAAATCGCCGATGCGCGCGTGCTCGACTTCGGTTCGGGCAGCGGAGTGCTCGCGTTCGTCGCGCTCGTCAGCGGAGCCAAAGCGGCGTGGGGCGTCGATATCGATCCCGTGTCCGTCGCAGCCGCGACGCGCAACGCCGAGCTCAACGGATCGAGCGACCGTGCACACTTCGTCTTGCCGCACGAACTCAGCGCGACCGACTTCGACATCGTCGTCGCCAACGTCGAAGCGCCGGCATTGCTTACCGTCGCGAGCGAGATCGCACGCCTCGCAGCCAGGGCAAAACGCCTAATTTTGACCGGGTTCCTCGAAGTACGCGCGCCGGAAATCGCGGCTGCGTTCGCGGACACGTTCAGCGTCGTCCAGCGCGAAAACGCCGACGACTGGGCGCTGCTCGAAGCCTCAGCGCGCGAAGATCACTGATTCACGCCGCTCGCCACGAACCCACCGTCGATCGCCAGCGTCTGCCCATTGACGAAGCCAGCGGACTCAGAAGCAAAGAAGATCGTTGGGCCGATCAGCTCTTCGAGCTTCCCGAAGCGCTTGAGCGGCGTGCGCATCAAGAGCTCTTTGCCGCGCTCGGTGCCGTCGAGCAATTGTTGGTTCAGAGCGGTGCGGAACACGCCGGGTGCGATCGCGTTCACGATCACGCCGCGCGGGCCCCACTCGACCGCGAGCGAGCGCGTGAGCCCCGCGACGCCGGCTTTGCTCGAGGCATACGCGGTGATTTCGAGGAACGACACGAACGTGTTCAGCGACGCGATGTTGACGATGCGCCCGTAGCCGCGCTCGAGCATGTGCCGGCCGAACACTTGGCACGAGCGGAGCGTGCCGGTCAGGTTCGTCTCGAGGATTGCGTTCCACGTGCTCTCTTCCATTTCGAGCGTAGGCACGCGCTTGATCATGCCGGCAGAGTTGACCAAAATGTCGACTTTGCCGAACTTTTCCACGGTTTTTTTGAGCAGCGCTTCGAGCGAGGCTTTGTCGGTCACGTCGGAGGTCGCGCGCATGGTGCGCTTACCCTTGGCTTCGAGCGCGCTCGCCGTTTCTTCGACTTGCTCGATCCGGCGCGAAGTAGCGACTACGTCCGCGCCCGCATCCGCCAAACCGAGCGAGAGCGTGCGCCCAATGCCGGTCGTACCACCAACGACGACCGCGACGCGTCCTTCGAGACTCAATCCGCTGTAGGCCATGTTCTTCCTTCGCTACCTGATTTAGCAACCTGGGTAAAAGTGAAATCGTTCCGGCGGGTCAGAGCGTGGTCAAATGCGCGGCGCCGATCACGCCGGCATTTTCCCCCAATTCACTGACCAAAAGCGGCACTTCCGCCAGCGGCGGCGCGAATGACTTGAGGCACAGCTCTTCGCGCACGAAGGGCTCGATCAAATCGAAGTGTTGCGCGGTCGAACCGGCGAACACGAGCGCACCCAAATCCAAAAAATTCTGCACCGTCGCGAGCGCGCGCCCGAGCGCGCGGCCCATCGTTTCGAACGCCAACACGCCGATCCATTCGGCGCGCCGCGCGCTCGTCGCCACCGTGGAAAGCTCGGTCGCTTTGCCGCCGAGCTCGTGAAACTTACGCAAGACCGCGCGCGTACCGGCGAAGGCCTCGACACAGCCACGCTGCCCGCACGCACAGAGCGGCGCGTCGAGCGAAGAATCCACGCAAATATGCCCGATTTCGGCGCCGAATCCGTTCGAGCCCGGATAGAGCTGATGGCCAATCACCAGGCCTCCGCCGATGCCGGTTTCGAGTGAAACCAAGAGGAAGGTTTGGTGACGCTGGCCATGGCCGTAGAGTTGCTCGGCGAGCGCGGCCGTTGTCGCGCGGTTCTCGACCGCGATCGGACAGCGAATTCGCCGCGACACTTCTTGCGCGATGCGTACGCCTTCGAAGCCGCGCGTGTTCGGCAAACGCCAGCAGCGTCCGTCGGTGTTCACCTCGCCGGGAATCGCGATGCCGACCGCATCCGGCTTCGAGCTCAGGGCGCCCACCACGCGCGCAATCGTGTCGAGGATCTCGGGCGGCTCCGCGCCAGTCGGCGTATCCGCGACGATCGAACGTAGCACACGCCCCTGCTCGACGATGCCGGCCTTAATCACCGCGTTACTGAAGTCGACTCCAATGAGCATTGTTTGTTTGGGGTGCTCCTGCGCGGATCAGCGTGGCGCGATGTCGGCGATGAACTCGGAGTAATGCTTGTATTTGCCCAATTTCCCGCGCGCCATCTCACACACCGATGGCCCAGCCATGCCCGTCGTTTCAGCCAAAAAGAGCAGATACTCGGCGACATTTTTGGCATATGCGAGCTGGCCCGCATCGCTCACGGCGTAGAAGCGCGCGCGCTGCGTGTAGCCGGCTTTGGTGTGGTCGCCAAGCGCGTGCTTGTCGGCTTTGCCTGCGGCAGCGAGCACGAACAAGAAATTGTATTCGAACCAGAACATGTGATCCGGGTTCGATTGCAAGGGAGCGAGCGCGGCCTTGCAGCTCTCCATGCTGCCGAACACGTCCGTCGGTCGCTTTTCTTTTTCGAGCGCGTGCGTGATGAAGTGCCGCGCCATGTTCCGCTCCTGTTCGTTTTCACTGAACGCGCTGTGCAACGCAAGCTCGCGCGTGAACGAATACCAATCTTGGAACAGCGCGTGGTCTTTCGGATCTGGCGAGCTCGCGAGCGCGCGTCCCATCTCGTAAGTGTAACGGCCGCTGGTCTTGATCTCGAGCTTGCTGCCGGTGATTTCACCACACAGTCGGTAGTTTTCCGCCGATTTGCCGCTGCCTGAGTGAAACCCAATCGAGACGCCGAAGGCTTTGCACACGTTCCACGCGCGGCTGATGCGCGCGCGGAGCTCCTGATTGTCGTCGAACGGGAAGTTCTTTTGAAAGCCGAATGCCGGCGCGACATAGTGAATGCGAATGTCGAGTGCTTCGAGCAGCGAGAGCATGGTGGCGAGCGTCTCCGGCGTGGTCAGGCCGGGCAGTTCGTCGATCGAGAGCTCGCGGAAGTAGCTTTGCCCGATCGGAGTCGTGAACGCCTCTTGGCGCGCTTGCGCATACAAGCGATCGCGCTTTTGCAATTTGACGATTGCGGGCCAAACCGTGGCGAGCAGCTCCGAGAACTCGTGGCCCTCGCTCGAAAGCCCGAGTCCGCTGAGCCGTGTTTTCACGCGCGCGATCAAATCCGCCGGCACGTTCGCTTGGCACCACGCGCTCGGATCGGCTTGCTTCTTGGTTGCGCCGAGCTCCGGCGAAAGATCGAAGGTGATGTAGCTCGCGAGCACGCAGCCGCGCACCAGCTCGGCCTCGCGCGCATCGAATTTGCCGCCGATCGGCTGATGGTCGGCGTTGAAGCCCCAAGCCAATTTGCGCTGCTGAAAGCCGTTCTTCAGCTTCGAGAGCACCGCGCCGTGGCTCATGCCTTCCACGCTTTGGCCCTGATGCCCTTCCGGCACGTCCGCGCCGATGAACGGAAAGGGCACGCCTTCGAGCTTGCCCGCGAGCATCACATTCACGTCGTAGACGAGCTCGCGCGGGATGCTGTTTTGGTTCGCGGTCATGCTCAAGTTGAGCTCGGTCATCGCCCATTCGACCGCGGGCCAATGCAGCGTCGTGAAACGGGCGCCGACGCCGAGGCTCGAGTGCGCGAGGCTGCCCGTCGCGCTCGGAAACACGGTCGACTGCGGGTCGTGCTCTTGCAAGAGATTTTTGAGCTTGAGTAGATTCTGCCAAGTCGCAGGAAACGCGAACTCACCGCTCGGCAGCGCGACGCCTTCGCTCAGCGCATCTTTCGCGCCGGCATTGGCGGCGTCGCCGCGCAGTAGCCAAGCGTGATCGCCCGTCGCATCTTCGACCAACGTGAGCGTGCCGTGCGCGACGCGAACCTCGCTCTTTTCGTGGCGCCGAATCGCGCCGCCGCGGCGCAGCGTTTCGCGCAAGGTCGGCCAATCCAGGCAAAAATCGGGGGAGATACAGGGGTTTTGCGCGATGCGCAGCTCGTTCTGCAGCAAAAATTCGTTGATCTTGGACATCTGACATTTCTCCGTATGCGCAAATCGCGATCCGCGTGCCCGCGGTCCAATCAGACATGAGATTTCAGAACGATTACTTGACGACTACAGGCGGGACCGGCGGGTCGGTTTCTTTCTGAACGCACGAGGTCAGATCGAAGATCATGAACTCGAGAGCTTTCTCTTGCGGCAGTAGACCGGTGGACTTGCAGCCGTCGGGGAACGGCGTGTTTTGATCGGAGACATCGTCGGTTTCACCGCAGGTGGTGGTGGTGGCGTCGCAACCACCGCCGCTCTTGCTCACGTGCAGATCCGTGAACACGACGCGGCCGCAAGCTTCGGGTCCGCTCGCGGGCGCGCCGCCTTCGCCTCCTCCGCCGTCCGTGCTCATCGCGTCGCTCGCGAGCGTGAACGGCGTGCCGACGGTGAAATAGAAAAAATCCGCGTGCGTGCCCGTCTGATAAATCCAGCTTTGCGCGGGCGCGAAAATACTCTGCACCGACGTCTTCCCGGAGAAGATGTCGAGCGAACCGAGTGTGGTCGATGCCTTCACGTTCACGAGCCATTGCGCGAACGCCTGGCCCTTCGGAAAGCCGGCCGTGTTGATGTTGGCGATCAGCGGGCTCGGGATGTTGTTCGGGCTCGAGCTGAAATCAGCGGCATCCTGCAACTCATCGCCATCGATGTGATTGAGCCAGTTGTAGTGATCGTGATCCAGGTACACGCGACCGCCGTGATTCGCGAAATCCACGAGCTGCGCGATGTGCGCCGCGGTTTGAATCGGCGGCGCGTTGGGGCTGTCGTCGCTGTCGCTACATTTGTGCCCTTCGCACGAAAAAATCACGACGTCGTATTGGTCGAGTTCGCCCGGCGTATCGAACAGCTGATTGGTCGAGGGGAACGGCGTGTTGTCGACGAAGTGGTTTGCACCGTAGCTGTCGTGCGAGTCGTTGATGCAACCGACGAACATGTTCACGCGACCGTCGCCCGCGTCCGTCGTGAACTCGGAATCCTGGATCCCGATTTTGCGCAGCAAGCACTCGAGCGCGTCCGAGTGACCCGTCGAGAGCGCGATCTTCGGGATGTGACTGTACTCGCCGTCGGTCTTGGAGCGCGGCAGCCGGGTGTAGTCCTTGTTCATCAGATCGGTCGGCTGGCACGGGTTGATCGGCACGGTGACTTGTCGGAACCACTTGCCGAGCTGCACCGCGAGCTCGACATGAGGCGTGTTCGGCACGTCCGTGTCCAAGACGAAGTGGCCATCCGGTCCGCTCAGCGCCACCGCTCGCGCGGAGATCTGTTGAGCGCCGCATGTCTCGCACGCGACTTGATCCGTGAAGGACGGCGGGGTGCTGCCGCTCGGGACATAGACGACTGCATTGTAGAGCGGCGTGTTTCCAGCGGGATCCCAGACAGTGCCGCTGATCGTCGTCTTCTCGCCATCCGTACAAGGCACGGGGTCGTTGGCAGCACCGACGTTCAACGTGCCGGCCGTCGCACTGCCGCTCGTCGCGGTCGCGCCGCCGTTCCCGTCAAGGACGCCGCCCATACCGCCTCGGGTCAAGGCCGCGCCGCCGAGCACTACGTTCTTGCCGCTGCAAGCAGCGATCAGCGTGAGCGCGGTGGCAAAGAGGGCGGTGCGCGGTTTCATCGACGGGACCCATCATCTTGTCTCGTTTCAGAGCCCGGGTCGAGGCGCGCTCAGGACGGCGGAGGCTGGCCCGGGCAACCGAAGACGAAGTTCACCGTGTTGGCGTTCGCGTCTTTGATCTTTTGGCACCAGCTGCCGTAGATCGTGATCTGTTTGTCGTCGGGGGTGCTGTAGTCCCAGCCGTCGGCCTTGTTCGTGTCTTGTGGGGCTTTGGTGTTGTCGACGTGCACCGCGATGTTCGTCGGATCCGGCGGCACGGCCGTCAGATCGAAGGTGCAGCTCGCGACTTGGCCGGTGATGGTTTGGAGCGCAGTGACCAGCTGATCTTGCGTGCTCGCGAGGTAAAACTTGGTGGCGAGCGGATTCGAACCGGGCGCGGCTTCGCCGCCCGCGTTGGCCAAATCATTCAACACTTGCTCGTCGCTGGCCTTGGTGGTGGCGACGCCGACCACGAAGGTCTTGAAGCCAGCCGTCGCTGCGGCCGTCACCGCTGACACGGCTTGCGTGCGCGCGCCGGTGGTGTCCTTGCTCGTGCCGTTGCACGACGGTTCACCGTCCGTCGCGAGGAGGATGAATTTCGGATTCGGATCCGTGAGTGTCTTCAAGTACGCGGTGGCGGCGTTGATCGCGTCACCGGTTGGCGTGCCGTTGCCTTCGGGTGTCGTCGCGGTCACGCCGTCCGTCACGGCCTTCGCGTTCATCGGCGCAATCGGCACGGGAATCATGCTCGTGACCGACCCGGCGACGCACTCGGAGCCATCGCCTTCGGGGAATACCTTGAGGCCCCACGAAACCGATGAATCCGTCGCCATCACGACTTGGTTCACGCCCGGAACCACGAGCGACCACTTCGAGCCGGTGCCGGACGGCGCGCCGTCTGGCGGATCGTTCATCGACGCCGAGCGATCGAGCACGATCAAGATTTCGGCCGGCTTGCGCTCCAAATCGAAGGATTGATTGGCGCACTGATCGCCGACGATGCCCGAGTCGCTATCCATCGACGGATCGCCGGTGGTGATGATGCCGCTGGTCCCGCCGCTCGTCGACGAGGAGTTGCCCGCGCCCGTCGAAGTGCCGGCTCCGCTGCCGTTCGCGCCGCTGCCGCCCTTGAGCTGACTGCCGCCGCCACCGGTCGTGCCCGAGCAAGCGACCAGCACCAATAGCCCGAACACCGACAGGATCGACCGATTGTTCATCGACCGTACTAATGCGGGCTCGGTCCCTTTCGATCACCGACAAACCAAATCAATGGAGAGGTGTGTCACGATGCGCCGCGTCAGCCGGCGTCATGCGCACCGGATCTCGTAAGGACGGTGATCGTTTTGGCGCCGCGAAGCATTTCAGCAATATGGGACTCGCCACGGCAGAAGTTGCGCCCGGTTCGAATAGTAAGCCGGGTTTGGGCAGGTATCGCTGGTCGATCTGTGCGCTGCTCTTTTTCGCCACGACCATCAACTACATGGATCGTCAGATCCTGAGTCTGCTGAAGCCCATCCTCGACAATGAGCTGCACTGGACGAACGAGCAATTTGGCGAAGTAAATGCCGCATTTCAAGCCGCGTACGCGGTCGGCTTGCTCGGTTTTGGCTCGATCATCGATCGCTTCGGCACGCGCATCGGTTACGCGCTGTCGATTGCTGCCTGGAGTCTCGCCGCGATCGGCCATTCGTTCGTCGGCAGCGTGAGCGGCTTCCTGCGCGCACGCGTCGCGCTCGGCTTGGGCGAAGGCGGCAATTTCCCGTCCGCGATCAAAGCCGTTGCGCAATGGTTCCCGAAGCGCGAGCGCGCGTACGCGACGGCAATTTTCAACTCTGGCGCCAACGTCGGCGCGATCATCGCGCCCGCGATCATTCCCTGGCTCGCGTTCACTTGGGGCTGGCGTTCCGCGTTCGTCATGGCTGGCGTCGCTGGCCTGATCTGGCTGGCTTTTTGGATTCCGCTCTACGACGTGCCCGAGAAATCGCGCCGGGTGAGCGCCGAAGAGCTGATCCACATTCAAAGTGACGGATTGAATGTCGAGAAAACCGAGAAGATCAGCCCGTGGCTCTTGCTTCGTCATCGGCAGACTTGGTCGTTCATCGTCGCGAAGTTCATGACCGACCCGGTGTGGTGGTTTTTTCTGATTTGGCTGCCGGACTACTTCAAAAAGACGCGCGGGCTCGACATCAAACACAGCTGGATTCACCTGGTTTCGATTTACGTCGTGGTGACGGTCCTGAGCGTGATCGGCGGCTGGCTCACCGGCGCGCTCGTGACCCGCGGCTACAGTGTGAGCCGCGCGCGCAAGATCGCGATGTTCATCTCGGCCTGCTTAGTGGTGCCAATCTTCGTCGTGACGCAGGTGGGGGATTGGACCGCGGTGATGCTGATTGGCCTCGCGGGTGCGGCGCATCAGGCTTGGTCCGCCAATCTGTTCACGACCACGTCCGACATGTTCCCGAAGCGCGCGGTCGCGTCGGTGGTCGGCATCGGCGGCATGGCCGGCTCGTTCGGCGGCATCTTGTTTCCGCTCTACAGCGGCAAATTGCTGGATCGCTTTCAAGCATCCGGCAACATCACGGCGGGTTACGCGGTGCTCTTCGCGATTTGCGGCTTCGCCTATTTGATCGCGTTCGTGATCAACCACTTGCTCGCACCTAAATTCGAACCACTCGAATCAGTCGACTTCTAAGCGGCGCGGTCCGCACTCTTAGTCCGATGTCGAAGTGGAACCGGCTTTGTTGCGCGCTCGCCGCGCTCGCGGTCTCGGTCGGAGCCGCTGCGTCGTGTTCGACGCCGAACTTCGCGTTCGTGGATCTGCCGCAAAATATGCCGGATTCGAGCGTCGAAGCGGCCACGCCGCCGAGCTGCGCCGATCTGAGCGACGCCGGCGACACCGACGCCGATTGCGGCACGAGCGTCGTGCCCGACGCCGCGCCCGACTCACCGCCGCCGCCCGAGTGCGATCCTGCCTGCGCGAACGATCACGGCACCACGCGCTGCGCGGACGGCGTGTGCGCGCCGATCTGCGCTTCGGGTTTCGCCGATTGCAACGGCGACCCGAGCGACGGCTGTGAAACCGATCTCGACACCGACGACAATTGCGGTGGCTGCGGCACCGCTTGCGAGCTCGATCACGCGACCACGACGTGCAAGAGCGGCCTGTGCACGATCACGACCTGCGCGACGGGCTTCGACGATTGCGACGGCGACTCGAGTAACGGCTGCGAAGCGGACTTGAGCCGGCCCGAGACCTGCGCCGCGTGCACCGTGCAATGCAACGCGAACGGCGGCACCGCGACGTGCACGGGCGGC
The DNA here is from genome assembly GCA_036500245.1 of Polyangiaceae bacterium. GTDB lineage: Bacteria > Myxococcota_A > Polyangia > Polyangiales > Polyangiaceae > PMG-095. The sequence continues at coordinate 10,809 of DASYCL010000887.1, forward strand.
ATCTGCGGCATCACTTGCTCGCCGGATCGCGCCGATTGCGTCAATGGGCTCACCGACGGCTGCGAAACCGACATCACCGGCAATGTTTTGCATTGCGGCAGCTGCGCCAAGGCTTGTCCGCAAGCGGGCGGCACGCCTTCATGCGTCGAAGGAAAATGCGGCGTTTCGGCGTGCACTAGCCCGCTCGCCGATTGCAACAACGACGCATCACTACCGACCGGCAACGGCTGTGAGACCGACACCAGCAAGGATCCATTGAACTGCGGCGGCTGCGGCATTCAATGTTATTTCCCGAACGCGAGCTCGAAGTGCGTCGGCAAGGCTTGCCAGCAAGACACGTGTAGCGCGGGCTATTCGGATTGCACGGCTGCCGCGGGTTGCGAAACCAAGCTCGGCACGACCAGCAATTGTCTCGATTGCACGGATGTTTGCGCCAACGATCACGGCACGACCGCGTGTGGCGCGCTCGGCTGTGTGCCGACCTGCGCGCGCGATTGGGGTGATTGCGACAACAACGCGAACAATGGCTGCGAAACGCCGCTCACCACGCTGAGCGACTGCGGCGGCTGCGGCACGACCTGCTCGTTCACGCACGCGGCCGCTTCTTGCGCGACCGGCACTTGCACCCAAGGCGCGTGCGACGCGGGCTGGTCCGATTGCAACTCGGATCCAGGCTGCGAAACTCAAGGCAGCTGCAGCACCGGCGGCGGCGGCGCGGGCGGAACCGGCGGCGCGGGCGGGACTGGTGGTAGTGCCGGCAGCACCGGAACCGGCTCGATTTGCAGCCAATCCGGCTTCGCGTTCTGCGACGACTTCGAAGACGGCAATGCGACGGGCTGGCTGCCGAGCGGCGGCACTTGGAGCGTCACGACCGACGGCGGCTTCGTCTATCAAGGTGGCAACGGCAGCTTCCAAAGCGTGGCCGGCTCGACCGCGTGGACCAATGTCTCGCTGCAAGGCAAAGTCAAAGTCCTTTCGTTCGGCGGCACGAGCTCGGCCTATCGCGCGGGACTCATCGCGCGCTACTCGGGGTCATCGAACTACTACGTCGTCGCGCTCGACGCGGCAGGCAATCTGGTTTTGCTGCGCGCCATGAGCGCGGTCAGCGGCGCGAGCGGCACCTGCGGCGCGATCTTCGTCGGCACGGCCGTCGGAACTTGGCACACGCTCCGCATCGACGCGACCGGTCCCACCGGCAACGTCACGCTCAAAACCTACTTCGACGGCACCCCCGAACACAGCTGCGTCACCACCAGCACCACGTCCGCAAATGGCGAAATCGGCGTGGTCACAGTCGGCAGCGGCACCAAAGCCGAGTTCGACGACGTCAACGTGACGCTGCTCTGAACTCCAAGATTCCCTTCGCGGCCGAGCCACGCGAAGGCTGGCGGCCGCATGCCCGAAAATAAAACAAAGCCAGCAGGCTCGCGCGGCTGATCACGGTTTTCGAGAGAGGGGCGGCCACGTTAGAACTGACCGGACAGGCGCCAGTCGCGTAGCTCGAAGCGGCGGCGGCCAAACGCTGATTTTCACGTAGGGCCCCAAAACCCGCGCAGCGAGCGCTCGTGTGGGCAAAGGTGAGGCGTATTTTAGGAAATAGTGATCGGCCGAACCTGTGGGCGCATTACCACCCAAGGTAACAGCCGTGTTTCGCCCAAATTTTGCTCGCATCGCGCTCGTACTCGCTTGTTTGAGCCCGCTAGTCGGTTGCGCCACGGGTGAAGGAGTGCCGGACAACGCCGGCCAAAACGAGGTCGGGCCGGACGGCGGCGACCTCGGCGGCTCCGCAGGTGGCAGCAGCTCGGGCGGCATTTCGAGCAGCGCCGGCTCGACCAGCCAGGGCGGCACGGTCGGCAGCGCCGGCACTTCGACGACCGGCGGCTCGAGCACGGGTGGCACGCATGCTGGCGGCAGTAGCGGTTCGAGCAGTGCAGGCACCAGCGCCGGCGGTTCGAGCACGGCCGGCACCAGTGCAGGCGGAACGCACACCGGCGGCAGCTCGGGTTCGAGTAGCGCGGGCACGAGCAGTGGCGGAACCAGCGCCGCCGGCACGAGTAGCGGCGGCACGAGCAGCGCAGGCACGAGCAGTGGCGGAACCAGCGCGGCGGGCACGACGGGTAGTGGCGGCAGCAGCGGCGCGTCCGGCACCGTGCTCTTCAGCGACGATTTCGAAGACGGCAACGCGAACGGC
>DASYCL010000888.1:0-15433 GCA_036500245.1 Polyangiaceae bacterium
GCACGCCGAGATCGACCATCGCCGCGCGGCCTTCGCCGTCGCGTAGCATTTGTGCGAAGCGCGCTTCGGCCCAGCGTCGCCGCAAATCTCCCTGCTCTTCGCTTGCGACGATTTCGAGCGGCAGTTCGCGCGTGCCGAACGCGCCGGACAGCTTCACGCTCGCGGGCTGTGCGCTACTCGCGAGCCGGCCGACCACGAGCAGGGTTTCGTCGTTGACCATTGCGCTCGGTTCGCGCGGGAAAATCCGCTCGACCGTGGGCCCGAGTTCGACGTGCACGTCGAGCCAAGCGGGGCGTTCGGCTGCTTCGAGCACGCGCAGCGCGGCGCGTGCCGCTTGATTGGCGTCAGCGATGCGCTCGGCAAAGCCGCCTTGCGCCAGGCCCGAGAGCACGTCCAAGTGCGCGCCGTCGCCCACGCCGAGCGCGAACAGGCGCACCGGATGCGTCAGTTTGCCGAGCCGCTCGCGCAGTGCGGCGAGCGACAATTCCCCGACGGTGGCTTGGCCATCGCCGATGTAGACGACGGCTCGCTCACGCGCCGGATCGAGCCCCTCGGCCGCGCTCGCGATCATCGCGCCGAGATCGCTCGCGCCGCCGCGCTCGAGCTGGCCGAGCTCGGCGAGGACGTTCTTGCGCAGCAGAGCGTCGACCTTCGCGGGCTTGTCTTGGCCGGGCACGACCGGGCGCAAGCTTTCGTCTCCAGCCCACACGACCAAGCCATCGTTATCACCCAAATGGGTAATTAAGGCGCGCGTCGCCGCGCGCGCGATGGCCAAGGATTCCGGCTCCGTCGCCGCGGACGCATCGACGACGAGCGCGAGATCGAGCCCGGGCGAGGCGCGCTTCGCGAGCTCTCGCCGCAGCGGGACCAGCAGGTAATCGGCTTCTTTTTTGGCTTTTTCGGCGGCAGCGTCGCGATCGCCGGGCGGCAACACGTCGAGGTCCGGCGAGTGTTTGGCGCGATAGGCGCGCTCGGTCTTTGGGCCATCGTCGTAGAGCTCGAGCGCGAGATCGGCGCGCGGCACGAAATCTTGGCGTCGCACGTAGAGCGCATTGCCTTCGCGCACGCCGGTCATGCCCGCGCGCACCTCTTTCGCGCCCGCGTGCTCCAAATCGAAGGACACAGTGAGCTCTTCGATGTGCGGCAAGCTCGCTTCGGCGCCCTCGGCCGCCATCGGATAAACGTACAAGCGACGTTCGCCCGACGGCCCGCTGCGACTCAGCCATTCCGCGTAACGGACGACGACGCGACGCGATCCGCCAGGACCTATCGGATAGAGCCGTGCTTTGTAGACGCCCGGCGCGTCCCACTCGAGCAAAGCAGGATCTTCGGTGCTGCCTTGGTAGACGTTCTGTTGATATTGCTGAGCCGCGGCAGCGCGCTCTTTCACGTGGCCCCAAACCACGACTCCGTCGCGATCGACGCCGAAGCGCGCGAGAGTGGCGCCCTCGGGCGTACGAAAGCCGTACATGCCTTCGACCGTGTCCGAGCTCGGGTTGAAAAAGGTTTGATCGACCTCGGTGACTGCGAAATCACCCTCGAAAGTGACGTGCACGCTGAGGCGCTGAATCGCCAGCGGAAAGCGCGGCGCGCCTTGGCCTTGCTCGCCGGGCCGGCGCGCGCCGACCGTGCCGACGCCGTACGGCGCGGGCGCCGCGGCGCGATCGGTCGTCGCGAGTCCGCCGGTCCAATCGTCGAAGGCGCGCACGGGCGTGATTTCGGGTGCACCGCTCGGATGCCAAGTGAGCGCTTCGCCGGCGCGCGCGCGAGCGCCGGCCGCGCGCGCTTCGCCGCTCAGCACGTAAGCGCGCACGCTGCCATCCGCGAGCACATCGACGCTAGTGCGCACTTCGCTGAGCGAGAGGTTACCACGCGGGGTTTCGAGCTCGGTCGTGGTGTCGGGCGGAGAATCGAGGAAGAGTTTGCCGGCCGTGACTTCGACGGACTTCGCGCGCAGCGTGAACGCCGCGGGGCCGCGCACGAGCAACGTGGCGCCCGCATCGCGCCGCAGCCAAGCCAGGCCCTCGGTGTCGATGCGCACGCGCGTGCCATCCGCCAAACGCTCGCGAAAATACGGCTCGCGCTCGCTTTCACCCGGCGGGGTGACGTGCACACCCTGGCGCACGGTGCGGAGCTCGGCCCAGGTGATCGAGCGGGGTTCGAGCGGCCGCTCGGCTTTGCGACAGCCCAACGGCCCACCCAAAATCAAAACGAGTAAGAGAGACGCCCACTTCCACGAACCGACACGCTTCGTGATCGCCGAACGGGGAAAACCACTGACCCAGCGCAATGCGAAGTTCATGCTGTAGTTCCTTGGACGCCGCGGGCAGGCAAAAGTTCTCTGCAAAAGAACGCACCATGACGCGCGCTACTTTCACCCGTAAACAACGGCGCGGATCGACTAGTCGACTCCGCCCGGCCGGAGCCGTCAAGCTAGCGTACTTCGTCCCGAGATTCAGGGAACTTCGTTCAGCTCGACTCCGTCCGTCGACAAGCTCTTGGTCGAACCGTCGTTCAAGTATGCAGGATTGTCGAACACCACGCCGCCGCCGCTCGCTTGGCGCAGCCCGCACACCGAAACATGTTCGGTTCCATCCGAGCCGGCATTGCAATACGGCGCGCCGCGCCACTCCACGTTCATGTGATGCGGTGATTTGAGCGTCACTTTGAGCTCGTATTTGCCGGCATCGAGCGACATATAGATGCGCTTGTTGTTGTCGATGGGCAGGGCTTCGGTCACGACCTTGCGCACGATATCGACCTTGAAATCGGCCGAGGCCTGGCCGGCGCGCGCCGTCAAAGTCGCGCTGCCGACACTCTTCGGCACGAGCATGCCGTCCTTCGGAAACGCGACGCCCGCGTTCTTCGAGGAAAACGTGACGTCCACGTCGCTGAGCTCCGCGCCGTTCTTGTCGAGCGCGCGCACCTTCGGTTTGAACGGGCCCGACGTGAGCTCCACCCGACCCGCGTCGTGCGCCTCGATGCGATCGACGATGCGACAACGCAGCGGCGCCGAGCGCGTCACACCCGCCAGCGTGACGTTGAGCTTGCCGTCGCCCGAGTGCGCGCAAGTCACGATGCCCGGCTGTGCAGTGCTTGCCAGATCGTTCGGCTCGACGCTGAACGTCGCGCCTTCGCTCGACGCCTGCGTGACGCCCTGCGCGCTCGTCACGTGCAGCACGACACTCACCGGATCGCGCGAATCGATCACGCTTGGCAACTCGAGCCGCATATCCGCCGGCGGATCGCGGTGTTCACAAGCGGCGAACGCGATCGCGAACCCGAGAATCAGCGTGGGCCAAGAGCAAGCCGGAACCACGAACGGCGTAGACGACTGTGAGCGTGAGCGTGAGCGTGACGGCATGATCGACCTTTGGCTTTACTATGCCGGCAAATGCTCTGGCAAACGCCAGTCGGCCAGCATTTGGCGCGAATTTTTTTATTTTTGATGGTCACGCGAAGCGGGCGAAGGCAGGCAAAGCCTTCGTCGTCGCGTTGCGGCTTGTCGAGAGTGCGCGGCCCGCGCGGGCGTTTGCGGTAAACTCGCAGCGCGCCTTCACCGATTGGATGAGCCGTGACGACCCCTCCGCAACAGAAACGAGTGCTCATCCTCGCCGGCCCCAACGGCGCCGGCAAAACCACGTTCGCGCGCGACTTTCTGATTCCGGAAGCGCACTGCCCGACATTTTTGAACGCGGACTTGATCGCCGCGGACCTCGCGCCGCAGGATCCAGCAAGTGTCGCGACACGCGCCGCACGCATCATGTTGCTTCAAATGCGTGAAGCAGCCGAAAGCGGCACAAGCTTCGCGTTCGAAACCACGCTCGCGAATCGAAGCTACGCGAGTTCGATCCGCGCTTGGCAACGAGAGGGGTATTACGTCAGTATTTGGTTTCTGGGGCTGTCGACCGTAGAGCAGTCGCTCGCTCGTGTGACGCAGCGCGTGCTCCAAGGCGGGCACAACATCCCCGAAGAAGTGATACGCCGGCGATTTGCCGCTGGTAGAGCCAATTTCGACGCGATCTACAAGGATCTCGCCGATGCGTGGCTTTTGTACGACAATTCCGGCACGGCCCCAATCCTGCTAGACTCAAGGCGGAAGCGATGAATCCCAAGCCCCTCGATCAAGAAACGGCTCGGCTGTTCGCCCGTACCCTGCCCGCGCTACTCCGCGCGCGCAAGCGCGCCGAGCAAATCGCCGCCGAAACGCACACGGCCGTGGTGGACATGCTCGACGGCAAACTCGTGTTCACATATCCGAAAAAAAACGAGCCGCAGTCGGCCGAATAGTCTTAGGCCAATAGCGCCAACAAATCGGCGCGCGTGATGCCCGCCGCATCGCCCCTGCCTTCGAGCGCGGCGTCTGCCAGCGCGCGCTTCTTCGCTTGCAGCGCCAGGATGCCTTCTTCGACCGTGTCTTTGGCGATTAAGCGATACACCAAAACCGGACGCTCTTGCCCGATGCGGTGCGCGCGATCCGCGGCTTGATCTTCGGCGGCCGGGTTCCACCACGGATCGAGCAAAAATACGTGATCGGCTGCGGTCAGATTCAAGCCGGTGCCGCCCGCTTTGAGCGACGTGAGCATCACGGGCGGGCCCTCTTCGGCTTGGAATGCGCGCACCACCGCCGCGCGATCGCGCGTGGTTCCATCGAGCCGCACCGAGCGCAGACCCGCGCGTTCGAGGTGCGGTTCGACCAAATCCAAGAGACTCGTCCATTGTGAAAATACGAGCGCCTTGTGGCCCTCGGCCGCGACTTGTTCGAGGCTCTCGAGTAGTGCCTCGATTTTGCTCGAAGTCTCCGCGTGCTGTCCGGGCACGAGCGCCGGATGACACGCGGCCTGGCGCAAACGCAGCAAAGCTTCGAGCGCCTGCAGCACGTTGCCACCGCGTTGCAGCTTCTCGATCACGTCCTTGTGCGTCGCGGCGCGAACCGCCGTGTACAGCTCGCGCTCGGACGGTTCGAGTTCGACCTCGAGCACCATGTCCGTGCGCGGCGGCAACTCGGGCGCGACTTCGCGCTTCAAGCGCCGCAAAATGAAGGGTTTCGTCTTTTCACGCAACTCGGCGAGCTTCTTCTTGTTGCCCTGCTCGATCGGCAAACTGTAGCGATCGCGGAACTGCGAGCGCCCGGAAAGCAAGCCCCGGTGCGAGAAGTGAAACATGCTCCACAGTTCTTCGAGCCGATTTTCGAGCGGCGTGCCGCTGAGCGCGACCGGAAAGTGCGCCTTCAGCGCGTACGCCGCGCGCGACACTTGGCTGTCCGGATTCTTGATCGCCTGTGCTTCGTCGAGCACAACGGTGTCCCACTGCTCGGCGGCCAAGTGCTCGGCGTCGAGGCGCAAAATCGCGTACGTCGTGATCGTCAAATCCGCGGTTTCGTCGAGTTCGCGGCGCGGCCCCTGATAAATCGACACCGTGAGGCCGGGCCGGAACCGCCGCGCTTCGGCTTCCCAATTGTGCACCACGCTCTTCGGGCAAACGATCAACGCGCGGCCGCTGACGGCGCACAACGTTTGCAGCGTCTTGCCGAGACCCATGTCGTCCGCGAGCACGGCGCCCAGGCCGGCGTCGCGCAAGAAGCAGAGCCAGTCCACGCCCACTTTTTGATAACTGCGCAGGGTTGCGGTGAGATCAGTGGGCAGCGAAACCTCGGGCAAGCTCTGGAAGCCTTCGATCAGCGGCGCGAGTTTGTCGAATGAAGGCGGGCGCGGCTGATCCAAATCGTCGCACAGCGCGGACAGCGCGGGGATCGAGACACGCGAGACTTTGCCTTCGGCGTCGCGCGCGGCGAGCAAATCCGCGACGCGGTCGCCGAACTTCTCGAGCCAATCGCGCGGCAACGGCGCCCAGCCGCCCCCTTCGAGCGGCACGAGCGAAAGCCCGTCTTGCCAGGCGCGCAAGACGGCTTCCGCGCTGGCTTTGCCGCGGCGCGCGGAATGCGCCGCGCCGTCTTCGCCGGGCACTTCGAATTCGATGCTGAGCGTGTCGCCTGCGACTTTGATGCGCGCTTCGACCGCGGCCGAGCGCACCAACATGGTGCCCGGATCGCCGCCCGTGCGGACCTGGAAATCCCGCAATTTCTGGGCAAATTTGTTGGCTTCTTGGCCGTCGAAATCGACCCGGCGCCCGGGCACCAAAAAGAGCTCGTCGCGCAAGCGCTCGACCAAACGCCGTTCGGCGATCTCGTCGCGCTCCGGCACTTCGCCCTGCACGTGCACCAGCTTGCCGGCTTCGATCCGCGCGTTGATCGGATCGCCGTACACGACCATCGGCACCACGCTGAGCGTGTGCTCGGCGTGGCTCAACTCGAACGCGAGCCGCGGCGGCAGCCGCGTCTTACCGCGTTTCGGCAAACGCACCGATTCGATCGCGACCTTGAGCTTGCTCTCGATCTCCGGCAGCACCTTGGTGCAAAGCTCGCCCACGTCACTCGGCGAGAAGCGGCGCTTGAGCGGCAAGCGCTCGAGCTTGAGGCCCGTGAGTTCGACCAAGCCGAGCGGGCGCAGCGTGTCTCCGACGCGAGCCAGGCCGTGTTCGACCACCGCGCTGAGCTCGGGGTTTTGCTCGACCGCGAGCACGATTTCGCTGCCATCATCGAATACGCGGCCCACGGGCAGCAGGGGTTCGGCCGAAACCCGCACCGGTTTGTCATCGAACTCGACGCGCGCGCCGTTCAACGCGTCGAGCAAACTCGGCCACACGCCGGAGCGAAGCACGCCGCGCGCAGCCGCGGTGATGATGCGATCGACGACCAAATCCCCGTTGCCGGGCGAGAGCGCGAATTTGCCGTGCACTGAAGCGAGCGTGCCGTCGAGCTTCGTCCGCGCGTCCCCCACCAAAATGAAGCGATCCAAAGTCAGACCCGACAGCGGCAAGCGCCGGAACGAATACAGGAGCTGCGCGCCGGTTTGCCGCGCATCCGGCAGCTTTTGGCCGGCTTGCTCGACACGCTGCGCCGCGAGCATGGCCGCAATCACGTGCACGCACGGATCGGCGGGCCCCGGGCAATCGCAGGTCCACTCCGCATCCCGCGTGAACAGCGCGACGTTCAAATATGCGGCGCGCGCCGGCACCCGCACGCGCAGTTCCAACTTCCCGTCGCTCTCTCGTTCCAGCGAGACCGAATCCTCACGCGCGAGCTTGACGCCTTGGGCCCAAATCGCGGGCAGCGCCTGCTTCTTGAGGGTCTCGAAAAGTGCTTTCAAGGACCGGGGAAGATACTACCGAAGCGCGCCGAAGCAAGGCCGAGACGCGCGGGGTCGTGTTGGAGTTTGGGGCGGGGTCGTGTGGAGACTCGTTAGACTCGTTGTCGGCGGGAACAACGCTGTGTTCGGCGCAGTGAACCCACACCGTCACACTTGTTTTTTTGGGGGTGCTCCTCGGCGACGATTTCCTGCCACAGGAGACACGCTTGACGTTACAAGCGGCTGCTCCGAAAATCAGATGCGAGGGTCATGAAAGCCAAGCCACTCGTCCGGCACCTGCGCGTTTTCATCGCGCTCGCGCTCGCGCTCTGCTCGAGCAGCCTGTTCGCCGCCGGAAATTCGCCCAACGATCCGCCCTGGGAGAAGTTCGGCGAAGACGACGGCATCTCGGTCTATCACCGCGAAGTACCGAATAGTCCAATCATCGCGCTGCGCGGTGAGGGTGTGGTGAACGCGTCGATCTTGCGCGTGGCGAGCGTGCTCGCGGACACCGCGCGCGCCCCCGAATGGATCGATAGCCTCGCCGAGACCAAAGTCGTGCGCAAAATCAGCGACGACGAGTACATCGAGTGGGATCACATCAAGACCCCGATCGTGCTCAAAGACCGCGATTTCGTGTTCGACATCAAGCTCGAGCTGAGCCCCGCGGACAAAGTCGTCGCGCTCAACTACCACTCGGTCTACGACTCGGGCGCGCCCAAGACCGACTACGTCCGCGGCGAGTTCAGCTACGGCACGTTCAAGCTCACCTCGATCGAAGGCGGCAAAAAAACCCGAGTTTTAGCCGAGGTTTTGGCGGACCCCAAAGGCTCGGTCGCCAAATGGATCGTGAATTTGTTTCAGAAAGACTGGCCGCACAAAACCATCGAGAGCCTGCGCCTGCAAGTGGCCAAGCCGGACATCAAAGACCAGCCGCGGCTGAAAGAGCTCCTCACCCAAGCGGGTTATTGACGGTCGGTCGCGATTTCGAGTCGAGCTGCCCGATGTAATTCAGGCCTGACTGTTCATCACATCTCATGGATGTTTTTGGGCCCTACGCGGAAGTCAGCGCTTGGCCGCTCGCGCTTCTGGTGGCGCGGCTGGCGCCTGTGCGGTCAGTTTTAACGTGGCCGCCTCTCTTTCCAAAACCGTGATCAGCCGCGCGAACCCGCTGGCTTTGTACTATTTCCGGGCATGCGACCGCCAGCCTTCGCGCGCGCTCCGGCGCGAAAACAAGCGACGAAGATGTGACGAACAGTCAGAATTTAGGCCCGCGCCTTCCCCCTGGGCGAAGGCCATTCGAAATCGGGTTTTTGAAGTTGCAGGCGCAACTGAGGCCTTGGTTAGTTGCAGCTGCAACTTCAGTTCGAACGACTAAACCCTGCACGCGCTCCGAACTCGAAGCGTGACATGCGCCAAAACGGTTCGAAGCGCAAAACCTAGATCGAGCGAGGGACTGTGAGCCGAGCGCGAAAGCGATCCAGCACCGCAGCGTCCGCGCGTACGTTGACATGCACGCCGGCGTCGTCGTAATGCGTGCCGAGCACGCTGGTCGTGGCGTGCAGCTCGGCTAGCAAGCGCTGTTCGCTGAAAGGCACGACGAGCTCGGCCTCGACGTATTTCGACTCGAAAAAGTCGATGATCTTCTGACGCAAAGCGCGGACATCTTCGGCGTTCTTAGCCGATAAGAACCAAGCCTCGGGTATTTGGGTTTGGAGCTCTGCCAGCGCTTCCGGCGCCAAGCGATCGACTTTGTTCATCACGAGCTGGCTCGGCGCGCGATCCGCGCCGATTTCGGCGAGTACTTCGCGCGTCACGTCGAGCTGGCTCTGAAAGCTCGGATCCGACGCGTCCACGACGTGGAGCAAGAGCGACGCTTCGCTCGCTTCGTCGAGCGTCGATTTGAAGCTCGCCACGAGATCGTGCGGCAATTTCTTGATGAAGCCGACGGTGTCGCTCACTAAAATGCGCGGTTCGACTTCCGGACTGAGCGCGCGCACGGTCGTGTCGAGCGTGGCGAAGAGCTTGTTTTCGACGTACACGTCGCTGCCGGTGAGCGCGCGCATGAGCGACGATTTGCCGGCGTTCGTGTAGCCGACCAGCGCGACGCGGCGCGCTTCTCGACGCTGGGCGCGGCGCACGCCGTACTCGCGCTGCACGGCCTCGAGCTGCTCTTTGAGCTCCGCGATGCGATCGCGAATGCGCCGGCGATCGAGCTCGAGCCCGGCTTCGCCCGCGCCGCGCCCGCGCTGCCGCTCTTTGCCGCGCGGCGATTCGCGCACGCGCGGCGACTCGTAGCGCAAGCGCGCGATTTCGACTTGCATGCGCGCCTCGCGGCTGTGCGCATGACGATGAAAAATCTCGATGATCACGCCGGTGCGGTCGAGCACATCGACGCCGGTCGCTCGCTCCAAGTTGCGCAGTTGGCTCGGACTGATCTCGTGATCGACGGCGACCAAGTCGAACTTCTCTGGACCCGGCAACCCAAGCAAATCGGATTCGTCTTCCGCAGCTTGCGGCTCGGGTGCACCGACCGCGATGGCTTCGCGCTTGGCGCGCGCTTTGTCGACTTTGCGCGGCACGACCACGCCGGCATCGCCGGATCCACCCGTGATCGCGGCGAGCTCGGCGAGCTTACCTTCACCGAACACGGCTCCCGGCGCGAGCGTCGGACGAACCTGCGTCATGCGCCCGACCACGCGATAACCGAGCGTTTGCACCAAGCGCTCGAGCTCGTCCAGACTGGCGTCGAACTCGGCTTGCTCGACTTCGGGCAGCTTCACCCCGATGAGTAGCGCGCTCGGCACTGCGCCTTGATTCGTGGGCAAATTCGCTTCGACGGCCATAGCGCGCCAAGCATGACACAAAAATTCGCAAGGCTATTTCCATCCGGATCGACTTGAGGCACACTGAAAAACGTGAGTGACTTGCGCGATCCCGACCGAGACCCGGACCATCTGCTCGCGCCCGAGCGGCTGATCGAGCTGGAAAGTGCCGCCGAACCGGCGCGGAGCCGCTTGAAAGAGCTGCCCGGACCCGCGCTCGAAATGGTCCAAGATTGGCTGCGTGCGGAGCTCGCTGTGGCGCGCGAACGCGCGCTCGAAGTAGCGGATTTCGAGTTTGCCGAGTGCATCTGCGAGCTTGAGCAACGGCTGAGTTTCCCGGGCAGCTTCCTGCGCGACGCGCAAGCCAGCCTGAAAATCCAGGCCGTACTCGGCGCGCGCGCGCAATTTCGCGTGCTTCAGGGCGGCGGCTGACACGCGCCGAATAGTTCGAGCTCGAACCCGAGTTCGACTCGTTTCGCGGGTTACGCCGCGGAGCTCTCGGATTCGGCTGCGCTCACGACGTACGAATACGCGATCGGGCATTCGATGATCGCGACGTAAGGGCGAGTCAACGCGTTCAGCGTTACAACCGCGGCGCCGTCCGGGTGACCGTTGAAGGGACTCCTCAGCGCACCGATCGCGACGCCGCTGTGCGAGGCGAAGCCCGCCGCGCGCGCCAAGAGCTCGTAGCTCCAAGCGCCGTCGGGATCGGCGAAGAAATCGCACGGGACTTGCTCGAGCGAGAGCGCGTAGTAGCTGACTTTCATGCCACTCGAAGTCACGAAGTGATCGAGCGGCTCGCTGCGAGCAGGCAGTGCGACGAGATTCAGGCTGTTTGCGGGCATGCGCGGGTCATCCATGGGCGAAGCTCCTCTGACGTCTCGCCTAGCAGGATACTGAACACACGCACAGCTTCAGTTGTAAGACACGGAAACAATTCCCAAATTTTTCTGGGTCTCGGGCTACCACCGGGCGCTGAGCGCCTGAGGTTTCGATTACGCTGAGAAGCCGCGCCCATCGGCGCAGAAAGAGCTGAGATGAGCGACGCCAAACCGCGATCGGATGCCCTGTCCTTCTTCGGTGCCACGGGGGATCTCGCGTACAAGAAAATCTTCCCAGCTCTGCAGCGCATGGCCAAGCGCGGCTCGCTGAATTTTCCGATCGTCGGCGTCGCGAAATCCAACGCGACGCTCGAGCAATTGATCGAACGCGCGAAGGCGAGCTGCACCGAATACGGCGGGCTCGATCCGGACGCGTTCGCGATCCTGGCCAAACAGCTGCGCTATGTAGACGGTGATTACGCCGATCCGAACACGTTCTCGCAATTGAAGGAGGCGCTCGGCGGCGCCCAATTGCCGACGCACTACCTCGCGATCCCACCTTCGATGTTTGGGACCGTTGTGCAGCAACTCGGGCAAGCCGGCTGCGCGTCACCCGCGCGGGTGGTTTTGGAGAAGCCGTTCGGGCGCGATCTCGCGTCGGCCAAAGCGTTGAACCAAACTTTGCACGAGGTCTTCCCCGAGGAAGCAATTTTTCGCATCGATCACTTCCTGGGCAAGGAAGCGGTGCAAAATATCCTCTATTTCCGCTTCGCCAATGCGTTCCTCGATCCGATCTGGAACCGCCGCTACGTCGAAAATGTGCAGATCACCATGGCCGAAGACTTCGGCGTGAAAGGTCGCGGCAAGTTCTACGAAGAGACCGGCGTGATCCGCGACGTGATCCAAAATCATCTCTTGCAGATCGTGAGCTACCTCGCGATGGAAGCGCCTTCGAGCACCTACCCGGAAGCCGTGCGCGACGAGCAAGCCAAGGTGCTGCGCACGGTGCGCGCGCTCAGCCCCGAGAATTTGGTGCGCGGCCAATTCCGCGGCTACCGCGATGAGCCCGGCGTGAATCCGGATTCGTACATGGCAACCTACGCGGCGCTCCGCTTGTACGTCGATTCGTGGCGCTGGGAGGGCGTGCCGTTCTACGTGCGTGCCGGAAAATCCTTAGCCAAGACCGTGACCGAAGTTACGGTCGAGCTCAACAATCCGCCGCAAGTCGTGTTTCACGAGCCCACGCCGTCGATGGGCAATTACGTGCGTTTTCGGCTCAATCCAGAGGTCGCGATCGCGGTCGGCGCGCGCGCCAAACGTCCGGGTGAAGGCATGCGCGGGCGTCCGGTGGAGCTTTCCGTCGTCGAAGGCAACGAGCAAGGTTCGGAAGGCCGACTCGGGCCGTACGAACGCTTGCTCGGGGATGCCATGGCCGGCGACGCGACGCTGTTCGCGCGCCAAGACGTCGTGGAAGCGGCGTGGGCGATTGTCGATCCGGTGATTCACGGCCCGAGCCCGATGTTCGAGTACGAGCCGGGCAGCTGGGGTCCGCCTCAAGCCGACCGCTTGGTCGCGGACGTCGGCGGCTGGAACACGCCGCAGTAATTCGCGCCGGTCAGCGCGGGTTCGGTTCGAACGCGAGCGAGTAGAGGCGAATCTCGTCCGAGCCTTGCTTGCCCGGAATGTCGAGGTCGACGCTGGCGAGCGCTTGTAGATCCAAAATCTGGTTGCCGTGCTGGTTGCCGTAAGTCGAGCGGCGCTCGAGCTCGTGCAAATCCACGACGTAAGTTTCGCGCTTGCCGCTGCCGAAGAGCGGCGGAAATTCGTAGGATTCGCCGTCACTACCGAATTTGCCCTCGTAGTGGCCAGCTTCGGGCGGGGCCACGCCGGCCTCGCTCAAATAGATGATCGCGGTTTTGCCGGCTGGAATTTCGAGCACCGCTTCGATTCGTTCGGCGCCGCTCGCGTCGAACGGAAACTGTGCGGGGATGATCGAAACGCCCGCACCCCAGCCGCCCGACTCGAACTGAATCAGCGCTGAATCGGCTTGCACTTCGACTTTGGCGGCGCCGCCGTTCGCAGCATCCCCCCAAGTGACGAGCTGATGCTGAGCTGCTTGCGGAAAAAATGGCAGCGCTCCGTTCAGCGTTTTGCTCGCGGCGTGAAGTTGCGGCTCGTGTCCGCCTTGAAACGCCGTGGGCAGCGGCGTGTTCGCGCGTTCGTGAATCGCGTTGGCTGCGGCGTTCACGCGCGTGTGCGCCGCGGTGAGGAGAGCATACGACCGATCGTGAATATCCACCAAGCCGTAGTCTTGGTTTTCACCGTCGAAACGCCCTTGCGGCGATTCGTCTGCCCACTCGAACCAGTGCAAGCCGACGACATAGGGCAAGGACAAAGCTTGCGTGACGAAGCGCTCCGCGTGTTCGGCGCGCTCGCGCTGCGTGGGCACCGTCACGCTCGCGCCTTTGGTGTTGGGATCGCCGCTCTGGTTCTCGGTGGCGGCAAACGAGTATTCGGTGACGAGAATTGGTTTTTGGGTTTTGACGTAGAAGTCGTCGAGCAAGCGCCGATCGACGTCGCCGGTGGCTCGATATTGGTTGACGCTCACCACGTCGCAATACTTCGCGGCGACCTCGACCACCGGCCACGGCGTTTCGCCGGCGAAGCGCACGCACAAATTCAAATGGTTGGGATCGCGTTCGCGCAAGGCTTTCGTGGTGACGGCGAAATAACGCTCGGCAATCACGCCGGCAAAGTTGTCCGCGTCGTGACGCGCGGCGCGCGTGCGCACTGGCAAATCGATCGATTGCTCGAGATCCGCAAAAGCAACGAGCGCGGAGTGATAAGCTTGATTCAGCGCAGCGATGTCGTGGTAGCGCTTTTCGAGGAATTCGCGCAGCACGCGCTTGCCGCCAGCGCCGACCTCGGCGTGCGCGTATTTCTCGAGCAAGCTCTTCTGCCCGCTCGCATGCCAGCCGACCTCGCCCCACCAAGGCAGCTCATTGTCGAGAAAGTACCCCACCAAATAAGGATCGGCCTTGAGCGCGCGCGCCTTCTCCGTGCCGCTCGCGACGCGGCTCTCGAAATACGGATCGAACACGTGCTCGAGCGGCTGATCGTACCCAGCCGAGTACAAGATGTACGTGTATGGGACCTGCTGGCCGTAGAACGCGTCGTCCGACCAAGCGCCGACTGTGTTGAAATTCCAGCTCGAAAGCCGCGAAAACGCGCGCTTCACCCAAGCCGATTTGTCGCCCGCGAATTGGTTCTTCACCGGATCGTAGAAGTTCGGATTCGGCGCGTTGTGCGAACTGTCTCCGACGTGATTGACGCCTTGTGAGAGAAAGCGCTGGCCGTCCGGCGCGACGAACCAAGCGCGGCCGCCTTCACTACTCAGTTTGAAGAAGCCATGCTCGTAGTGCGGCGGCGCATGAGCGGCACTTGGCTCTGAATTGAGCGTGCACGGACACGGCGCGCACGCGACGCCGAGCGACGCCGAGAGCGTGATGATACAGAGTGAACGGCCCGCGTTCATCGCCGCTCAGCGTACCAGCCAAAGCACCAGCGCCGCGAGCAGGATGCGATAGTAGCCGAACGGTTCGAGCCCGCGGCGCTGCAGATAGCGAATGAACGCCGCGATCACGCCCCAAGCGACGAAAAACGAAACCACCATGCCGAGCCACAGCGAGAAGCCGCCGACCGATGACGCGAGCTCGTGACGCGCTTGGAAGCCTTCGAACAGAGTGGCGGCGCCGAGCGTCGGCAGCGCGAGCAGAAACGAGAACTCCGCGGCGGTCGCGGTCGACAACCCGGTGGCTTGGCCCGCGACGATCGTGCACATCGAACGGGAAGCGCCCGGCCAGAGCGAAAAACACTGCCCCAGTCCGATGATCAGGGCGCGCCCGGGAGTCACGTACTGCAACCCGTGCAAACCCTCGACTTTGCGCGCGGCTCGCGAACGCTCGACCCCGATCATCAGCACGCCGCCGACGAATAGCGCGCCCGCGACCGGCAAGGGTCCGAACAAGTGCTCTTTGATCGTCTTGTGCAAGACGAAGCCGACGCCGGCGGCGGGCAGAAACGCCACCGCGAGCGCGCCCGCCAAGCGCACCGATTCGACGTCAGCGCGCATCAGCCCCGCGACACGCGCGCCGAGCAAACGCCGGTAGTGCACGACCACCGCGAGGATCGCGCCGAGCTGAATCACGATGTCGAACGCCTTCGCGCCCTCGCTCGTTTGGCCCAAGAATTGGCTCACGAGGATCAAATGCCCGGTCGAAGACACCGGCAAATATTCGGTCAGCCCCTCGACGATGCCGAGCAGAACGACGATCAACAAGCTCAAGGCGCGCCTCGTTCCATGGCGCGCCTCGTACCGCGTTAAGCGTTACGGATCAATCGTAGTAGGTGACCTTGATCGCGCCCGCGCTGCCGCTGAATTGAACGTAAACGTCACAGCCCGGATTCGTGGGGGTGATCATCACGGACTCCGCGTAGTCGGCCGTGAGTGAGCCACTACCGCTGCCCTTGCAGCTCGAGTACGAATACGGCACCGGATAACCCGTGGTGCCCGGCTGCGGTTGAAACTCGATCTTCACCG